>CAYFOB010000387.1:1622-4682 GCA_964344525.1 uncultured Thiomargarita sp. | reverse complement strand
AAGTCATCTAGGATTAAATTCTCAAAAATGCAAACACCCACTTACTTAGAAATCGATGGCGCAATGGGTGAAGGCGGTGGGCAAGTCTTACGAACTGCTCTTGCTTTATCCATTTGCACCGGTAAACCTTTTTATATGACTCGAATTAGGGCAGGGCGCAAAAAGCCAGGGTTACGGCGTCAACATTTGACAGCAGTTCGGGCGGCTCGTGATATTTCGGGCGCTGAAATTGAAGGTGATGAAGTTAATTCGACCACTTTGCGCTTTATGCCCGGTGAAGCCCATTCGGGAAATTATTATTTTGCTATTGGCACTGCGGGCAGTACAACATTGGTATTGCAAACGGTATTATATCCTCTTTTGCTAGTAGCTGGCGAGTCTCGCATCACTTTGACGGGTGGCACACATAATATGCATGCGCCTCCGTTTGATTTTGTGGCACAAGCCCTGTTGCCCATTTTGAATCGAATGGGTCCACAAATTAAGCTCAGTCTGGATCGTTATGGATTTTTTCCAAAGGGTGGTGGACAATTGACTGTGCATATTACGCCAACAACTCAGTTGAATGGCATTAGTCTGATGGAGCGTGGCACATTTAAAGCGCATTCCGCTCGGGCATTGATAGCTGGTATTCCTGAACAGGTCGCGCACCGTGAGTTAGAACGAGTCAGCAAAAAGCTAAAGTGGGCAACAGACTCTTTACATTTTTGCCCGCTGCCAGCCAATCAAGGTCCTGGCAATGTATTATTGTTGGAGGTGCAAAGCGAACAGGTGACAGAAATTTTTACCGCTTTTGCTCAGCGCGGCGTTCGGGCAGAGGCGGTGGCAGATAGTGCAATTAAAATGGTGCGTGACTATCTGGCGACTCCTGTGCCAGTAGGTGAATATTTAGCGGATCAATTGTTATTACCATTGGCTTTAGCGGGTCAAGGAGAATTTACCACTCTTGCGCCTAGTCGTCATACTTTGACTAATATAGAAGTCATTCAAACTTTTTTACCAATTTCTATTACCACGACTCAGCAAAAACGCGATACTTGGGTTATTCAGGTGGAAAAATAATGTACCGTAAATAACGACAAGGATTACTTTTAAAAAAGGATAAATCAAAGTCGCAAAGCTTGCGCTTTGCTCCTTGTGAACGAGGTTGCGTAACATCAGTTAAGTAACTGATGTTATACTTAATTTTGTCGGTGCGCCCCTTTGGGGGCGATGCACCCTACCAAACAATAGCTCTACGTGGGAACAAAGGAGATTATTTAAAATGGCCATTTCGGCACTTAACCCTTATGATGAATTTCTGAAAGGCATTTGGAAAGAAAATCCGGTGTTTGTCCAAGTATTAGGCATGTGTCCGATGCTGGCTGTGACTAATTCCGCAATTAATGCAATTGCGATGGGGCTTGCGACATTTTTTGTGTTAATCGGTTCCAGTACTCTTGTTTCCCTGTTTAAGAATTTAATTCCTAAACAGGTGCGTATTTCCTGTTATATTATCATTATTGCGACTTTTGTGACTGTCGCTGATTATTCTTTGTTGGCTTTGGTACCAGAAGTCCATAAGGAGCTTGGGGCTTTTGTTCCTTTGATTGTGGTTAATTGCATGATTTTAGGGCGCCAAGAAGCTTTTGCTTCAAAGCATAGCGTGGGCTTGGCAATAGCGGATGCTTTGGGCACTTCCGTTGGTTTTATGTTTGCCCTGTTTACCTTGGGCAGTGTGCGAGAAATTTTGGGCAACGGCTCATTGTTTGGATTCTCACTGTTTGGTCCACATTTTGAACCTTGGGTGGTGATGCTTTTGCCGCCCGGTGGATTTATTATGCTTGGTTTAATCCTGCTATTCTTTAATTGGCTTCAAGAAAAGAAGGATTCAATCGAACAACCCATTCATTCTCAAACGTGATAACTGAAAAATGGATAATTTAATTTGGATTTTTATCAGCGCTTTGCTGGTGAATAACTTTGTATTTTCTTACTTTCTCGGACTTTGTCCTTTTTTTGGTGTCTCAGGCAAGCTAGAAACCGCTTTTCGGTTAGGACTGGCAAGTACTTTTGTGATGCTCATCACTGCGCTCTGTACCTGGTTTCTTAATACTTATATACTGACACATGCACCCTATTTACGCTTGATCAGTTTTATTGTGGTGGTTGCCAGTACGGTGCAATTTGTTGAAATGATTATCAAAAAATTCAGCCCAACCTTGTTTCGCGCATTGGGGATTTATTTGCCATTGATTACCACCAACTGTGCCATCCTTGGTTTTGCAATTTTTGCGACTAATCGTGGTTATGGGTTGGGGCAAGGTATCATTTATGCACTGGGCGCTGGCGCTGGCTTTACATTAGCGCTGGTACTCATGGCAGGGCTGCGTGAAGAAAACGAACTTGCAAATGTACCTAGCTTGGTGAGGGGTACTGCAATGAGCTTGATTATTGCTGGTATTCTGTCGATGGCTTTTATGGGATTTTCAGGTTTGTTTAGTTCTTGATTTACTTGAAAATAGAAATCCGATTTAATCGGATTTCTTTCTTTTTACTTGACAATCCGAATTTTAGCAACTCAATTATGCTTAACTACCTTTTTGCAATTCTTGGCTTGGCAGTGCTATGTTCTATTTGGGCCTTTTTCCAAATTTTTGTCACAAAATATCATCCTGACACAGCCGCATTAAAATCTGGATGTGCAGCATGTGAAAATGGCGCTTGTGCAGAAAAGCAGCCCCAAAAGCATCAAAAAGAGCGAGAAATTTATGCCAATTCGTGATTACACAGGCTATACGCCAAAAATTGCCGACAATGTTTATATTGATCCAATGGCGCTGGTTGTAGGGCAAGTGACTATCGCAGAACAAGCCTCACTTTGGCCCATGGTTGTGGCGCGTGGGGATGTGAATAGCATCAGTATTGGCGCACGCACCAATGTACAAGATAATACCGTGCTGCATGTCACCCACGACAGTCAATATTGTCCTGGTGGACGCCCATTAGTCATAGGCGAGGCGGTGACTATTGGTCATCAAGCCACCCTACATGCTTGTACCATAGAACATCATTGCCTAA
>CAYFOB010000387.1:589-1575 GCA_964344525.1 uncultured Thiomargarita sp. | reverse complement strand
TAGATGGCGCAGTGTTAGCCCCTTACACCTTATTAGGTGCAGGCAGCCTAGTGCCACCGGGGAAAAAATTAGAAAGCGGTTATTTATGGCATGGTAGCCCAGTAAAAAAAATACGTCCATTGACGGAGGCAGAAAAGGAACATTTTGAATATTCAGCTAATCACTATGTTAGGTTGGCACAACGGCATCAGGCTGAGTAATTTTTTTTCCTCGTTCCCACGCTGGCGCGTGGGAACAAGAGCGGGGTGCGTAACATCAGTTACAAATTCTAATTCAGACAATTTTATCCCTGTCGTTAAAAAAAAATGGCTACCAAACGTTTAAAAATTCCCCCAACAAAAAGTACGCTACTAGTACTCAAACGTCAAGTTGCTTTTTTAGAACTAGGCGCATCTTTGCTTGAGCGTAAAAAAGAATTGCTCACTCGTTTAGTGTACGAACGTCTAAAGCAATATCGTGCGCTTCGCAAGGAGGCTAAAGCAACTTTAAAAACCGCCTATTATTGGTTAGGTATGACGCATATGCGTATGGGCAGCCGTTCTTTACAGCAAGCGGCGCTGGGTTTAAATCCGTCGCTTGATGTTAAAATTCTGCCGCGTAGTAGTATCGGTGTACAGTATCCTGCTGTGATGGCAGAACGTTTGCCTCTCCAACCGGTAGGTTTAATGGGGACGGATACCAGTTTTGACGAAACTCGTCATCAATTGGGTGAAATGGTTGTTCTATTGGCGCGTCTTGGTGAAGCAGAAACGGCTTTGTGGCGCTTGTTGGAGGAGCAACGCAAAACCCAAAAGCGCGTTAATGCGCTCAAATACAACGTGATTCCTAAATACCATACCACCATTCGCTTTATTAAATCAACACTAGAAGAAGAAGATCGTAATACCTTATTCCAAATTAAGGTGTTGCGAGAACAGAATCAATTATAAATTATGCGCGCCTACCAAAAAGAATTTTTAAAATTTGCGATTGCCCAAAATGTCTTA
>CAYFOB010000387.1:0-579 GCA_964344525.1 uncultured Thiomargarita sp. | reverse complement strand
TCTGGACGACAAAGTCCGTATTTTTTTAATGCAGGTTATTTAATACAGGTGGTGCGCTTGCCCAATTAGGACAGTTTTACGCCAAAGCCATACAATATGCTGGCATAGAGTTTGACATGCTATTTGGACCCGCCTACAAGGGCATTTCTCTTGTTACCGCGACAGCCATTGCTCTGCATCGTGATGTGCCCTATTGTTTTAATCGCAAGGAAATTAAAGATCATGGCGAAGGTGGCGCAATTGTTGGCGCACCTTTGGCGGGCAAAGTTTTGTTGATTGATGATGTCATTAGCGCGGGAACTGCAATACGTGAAGCGGTGCAAATAATTGAAGCGGCAAAGGCACAACTCGCGGGCGTGGTGATTGCACTGAATCGTCAAGAGCGTGGGCAGGGTGCGCTATCAGCCGTTGATGAAGTTGAACAACGCTATGGCATCCCGGTGAAAAGTATTGTTAATTTGGATGATTTAATCAATTACCTTGAACAATTATCTGATAAACAGGAGACGTTAGGGGCTATTCAGGGTTATCGTCAACAATATGGCTTGTTGGAGTAAACATGGAACGAAGAGGAGAGTT
>CAYFOB010000386.1:0-4688 GCA_964344525.1 uncultured Thiomargarita sp. | reverse complement strand
ACTCCAATGATTGTAGCTATTACCACAGGCAAAGCGTTGCTTTGCACTCCAATGAAGGAGATTTGGAGTGCAAAGCAGCGCTTTGCTTGGAGAGGAAGTTAGTTATTTGCAATAATCTCTGCATAAATAACGGTTTGTTTTGTACTCGCTCTAATAACCGCATAAGAGCGTCCTTCTTTCACTTCTGTGCCGCCCACCCCTGAGGCATTGTGCAATTTGGGATCTATTTTGATTGTTTCTTCTGGAGAAATAAATTCATAGTCAGTCACAGCGGCATTTGCAATGCGTGCCAATTCTTTGAGTATTTGGCGGCGCTGAGGAATATAATAGCCAGAGACATTATTTAAGATTTCACTCAATGCATCATGTACTGCTTGCAAACGTTCTTCCTCAACTTTTAAAGCATTTTGAAACGTTTGCCATCCTTTTGCTAATCCTAAGCAAAAGGAGGCTATATCGTCATGACTTTCTTCGATGGATTGTTCAATAATTTCAATCAGCTTTGCTGTTTGTGCCGTTTTTTGAAAGAAAACGGACACTAATTTGGAGACAGAGTAACTTTGTTTCAGTTTATTTTGAAGCACTTTTTTATCTGTCTTAAGGGTTTGAATTTCTTGAGTCAGCTGATTGATTTGGTTATTTTTTTCTTCAACTTGCTGTAAAAATTGTTCTTGTTGTGTGTCGAGATAATTTTGATAATTTTTGCTTAAGGTGTCTAATTCTTCAGGTGAAAATAAGGTTTTTAAGACGTCAAGCAGCCACTGTTCTACGCTACTATCAATATCTGCATAAGGCACTTGAAAATTTGGATTATTTTTAACGCTCAAAAAGGGTTCTGAGCCGAATAACGCCAATATTTTTTCTGCAACTGCGTCAAAATGACTAACCACAATGGGTGCTGGGCGATTTTTCATCAAAAATGGCTTTCGTGCGATTTCCTGATTTTCAGGTAAAGATTTTTTTAAAGAAAAGTTCTTCATTGTGCTCCTTCCAAGGTAGTGATGGAGTGTTCACTTGCAGCAGTACAACGGATTATGGGTAGATAAACTAATTTGTGAATAACTACAAGGATTACTTTTAATAAAGGATAAAGCACTAGGTTTTGACTTATCCTTTTTTAAAAGTAATCCTTGTAGTTATTCGGGTTTTTTTTAAAAATGAGAAACTAAAAATGTCCCCGTATCTAACCAATGTCCTTGTTCTTCCACCAACGTTTGGAGTTTGATTGTAAAGTGATTTGGATTCAGTTTTTGTCCGTCTTCAACTCTTTCCACAGATTCAATGCGAGAAATCAGTTCACGATTGCGACTATGCCGCCGAAGTACCATTTTAAAGGGGGTTTTTCTCGCCAATTCAGCAGCCACTTCAAGGTTGGCATATCCTAAGTAATACATTGGTGTTGCACGCCATTGTTCAGCCTCTAGTTGACGCATACCAAGAAAAACGGGGGTATGGAATATAATTTCTGCTTCGTCATTAGAAAATGTCAAAATATTTTGAGCTTTAATACTGGCACGCTTTTCATCGTAAACGCCAATAAAATGTGCGGTTGATTTGATTTTGTCTCTTAATGTATCTGTATTTACCCGAAATCCCATCAATCTGCCCAATGTGCCTCCCATGAGCCCAATCGCTGCGCCGACGGAAACGCAGGTTTTTGGATCGGTGATTGTGCCTCTGGCATTTGCAAAGGGATACCATGCGCCAATTTGGTAGTTGCCTAAAGGCACAATCCTATCCGGTGGCAGTGGTAAAAATTTCATAAAAATATCGCGTACCACGGGTAACGTCGAGGGTTGCCCGGCAAGCAATAAGTAGTCACAATGGTATTGAGCAATGATAGTCGAAAGATTACCCAACATTGTTTGTAAAGTATGTTCGATAACCTGATTGATTTCGTTGCTATTCAGTGTCCAAGTCAAATCACGCAAACGAAAATGGCTTGCCCCTGCTTGTTGACATTGTTGTTCAATATAGTCAACGACATTCGCATGAGGGGTGGGATGATTGATAAAAAATTCATCAAACGTTTTTTGGGTGGTTGAGCGGTTTTCCTTGACATGCTCTAACATGCCCAAAGCAATTGGCGACGCGATTTGATTAGCAAATTGTTTACGAATGACTTTAGCGTGTGCCGATTGCCCACCATGATCTTGTCCAAATAAGAGGTTCATTAAGTCAGCCGCTTGCCCGATTTCTTCTTCTAATTTGAGCTTGATGCCTGGTAAAACGATTTTTTCTATGACTGCCCGTAAAATGTCATCACCTGCCAAGTTAAAGCCTTCCCAAAATTCGGGTATTGGGGTGAGTACTGTGGAATTGGCTTGGGGTTCTTGCTGATGAGCGCAAATCATTAAATCTGTTGTACCACCGCCAATATCTAAACTGGCTATTCTCACCGTTTCCGATTGTCCTAAGCTCTTAAAAAAAAGATTGGCATCCTTCAAAAATCTCTCATGAATTTCACCATACAAAAAGGCGAGCTGTACACAAGTGGCTTCATCATAGCCCCAATCCGTTTGTACCACATCGCTATCATCATCCAATTTTTCGGGTCTGATAAAATTAGGATTTGGCACGATTTCCACATCATCCATGCGTAATGCTTTGATGGCACTCATGGCATATTCACGCAAGCGGTATTTTTCAGTCAACAGCATGGCTATGGGACAGGTTAAAACCACCCGTTTCAGTTTTCTAGGCAAATGTTCTTGTCCATGATGTTTTCTGAAGTGATAGCTGTTTATTTGTACTTGGGCGTGTAAAAAAATTTCGACAAGGGCGAAAGTCATCAAAGAGGCGCGAGGATATTTGGCTTCTATGGCAGAAACGTCCCCAAGCTTTCCCTCCTCTGTAAAAATTGTTGAAAACTCATTTAAGGCCAACCTGGCTTGCGGATGGTTAAAATGCCACGCCATTTCTCGGCGTTCAGTATCATCCCACAAATAACGTTTCGGGCTGGACATTCCGGTGACATAAGTGTTATTGCTGTTGATGATTGACATTCTCACCGCTTCTGGTCCAACGCGCATCAATCCGGGCCATTCAAATGCGCCCTTATAGCCAGATAAGCGGGCTGCTGACTCTTTGCCAAATTCAGCCTCCATAAATTCGCAGTGCATCTCAAACGGTTGATCGTAAATGCGATCAGGCAAAGTCAAATCGCGTAACGCGAGACGAGAACAATTAGCAAACGAAATGGGTTGTTGAGGTCTAGCCGTTTCCATGAGAAGTCCACAAGAGCGCGAGTTACCTATATCCAGTATTAAGTCAACTTCAATAGATGTTTCACTCTCATGCAAAGTCACAGGGGGAAATACGCCAGCCGTTTTAAAGCCTTTGATTAAGGTTAAATACAGGGCTATTGCGATATAGGTTGCTCTCACTTGAGTTTCCTCAGGCGTTTCACCCTCTAAACGCAAACCCGCACGGTGTGCGCGATCAGTAACACATTGTCTCAACCACTCTTGGCACCAATCACTGAGAGAAAGTGGCGCACCGTCTGCGGGCTCAGCCGCAATCTCAAAAACAGAACCATTGATATCGTCTGGCATGGGCGTGATATAAGCCTCACTTGAGGCTTTGATTTCCTGAAGTGAAAGGCATTTGGTATCAAACGCCAAAACGACATTATAGGCTTGTTGATCACTCTGAACGACCGCACCAAACCACATTCTCGCCCATGCAATGGGTCCTTCATGAAAAGTCTCATCATAAGTGCTTTTTCTGAAGTAAGGAATAGGTATCCACATTCCCTCAAAACTTTCTATCGCTTGGCGGAATTTTAAGATCAATATATCACTTTCATTGATAGTACTATTGGTATTTGGATCAATATAAATGCCTTCATCTTTTTTATATTCAGGCAAAACCATCCCTAATTCTGTTTCGCCTGAGGCATTTTGTTGATGTTCAATATAGAGTTCGGTACGTATTTTATGGACAGGCGATTTCTCTTCAAGAATCATTTTTTTGTCGATAAATTGAATACCTGAATTTTTAATTAAGCTGATTGTGGACATATTTTATAACTTTCTTTTGGAGTGCTTCGTTCAGCGAAGCATTTAATGATACTTTTATGGTGGCATAAGCCAAGTGCAAAGATGCACCCTAGTGCAGGAGGGATGAAGTTTCCATACCACGCCACCTACTATCGAAGCGGCGCTTCGATGAAGGCATTCCCAAGCGGGCGCTTGGGAACGAGAAGATACAGCCTTTCAGACTCTGTCAAGAAAATTTTCCAACACAAAAATTTTCCTAATGCGAAACTCCAAAGGGCTTTCCACCAAGGCAATTGCTTTAAGATTTTCTATTCCAGCAACAAACCAAGGTTGTTGACAGGCTGGAATACTTAATACCCAATTTGGAACCTTCATGCCTTGTTCATGGCAAAGATATTCAACTGTTGATGCCAGCAAAGCATCAAATTTTTCGTCGTCTCTTTCAAATGCGGTTTCGATTTGGGAAAAATCTTGATAACGGCGAAAATCATCCACAAAATCCATAAACGGAATTTCCCAATTATCAGGTTCTTTCCTGATTTGATTTTTGACTTCAATGAGAGAATTCATTTTTCAAATAATTCTTCTATAAAAAATTGAGTTGCTGGTTTAATTTGTTTTTTTGGATAATAATTTTCCAAAATTTGAGAGGCTGTTTTGGAAAAAATGAAAAGTCTTTTTCAGAAA
>CAYFOB010000385.1:1856-4698 GCA_964344525.1 uncultured Thiomargarita sp. | reverse complement strand
ATCAACTCTACCTATGATTTAGGGCGTTTAAAAAACGCAAACTATTCAACAGGTGGTTGAAAATAATATTCCTGTATTATTATCTTCTCACAGCCCATATATGATTCAAGCGCTAAAAGTGTTAAGTGAAAAAAGCCATATTAAAAATAAAGCTAAGTATTACTTAGCTGAGCCTACGGAGGAGAAGTATCGATTTCGACCAAAGGTCGAAATGACAAAATGGCGAAGGTATTGTTAAATTAACAGATGAGTGATTTAAGAGAAACCTCCGGAAAAAACCAACCAACGACCAAACTTATATCCCTTCATAACTGATAACTCTCATAACCATGAAATCACACTCTAAAGAATGGGCTATAAAACCCTTAGTTCCCGAAGAAGTTTATACTGATCGTGAAGAGTTTTTGGACTATTTCTATCAAGCCGCCCTGAAAGCCCGAACAAGGCGAACCATGTCCACTGTGTTGCTAGGACAGCGGCGCATGGGCAAAACGGAAATTTTTAAACGAGTCGTTAATCGATTGTTTTTTGAACAAGATCATCGTGATCCTAAGGCGGTAATCCCGATTTATTATAGTTTTCCCGATACTTTTAAAAATGAGTGGCATTTCGCCAGCGAGTACGTGGAAAATTTTATACGTTGGTATGTGGCTTTTCAGTTGCGTGACAAACAAATTTTATCAGCACAAAATGTGAAACGGCCTCAATTAAAGCGAATTATCCAAAAGCAATTAACGATAACCCAAGGCTTTGAAGGTGCCTTTGAATTTATTGAAAGTCTTCTTGACAAAAAAGTGACTTCACCAGAAAAAATGGCACTTCAACATCCCCGCCATGTTTCCGACTATGATGACAGTACCATTGTCGTCTTCTTAGACGAATTTCAAAACACGCGACAACCACAATATAATTTTGACGTGGTGGGTTATATGCAGGAAGCGGTGGAATCGCCCACTTGTCCTCATTTTGTCACCGGCTCCGCGATGAGTATTCTAGCTCAGGAAATTTTGGGACGCGGTTCATTATTTGGACGTTTTGACAATGAGCCGATAGAAGGTTTAACCGTTTATTTCGGTGCCGAACTGACCAGCAAAGCAGCCAAGTATTATCAAGCCACGCTTTCAACAGAAATTGCGCCTGTGGTGGCACAACGTTGTGGGGGTAATCCTTTTTATATCACCGCAGTCGTCAGACAAGCCGCCAAGCAAGGCTTACCGCTTTCAGATGAACAGACGCTCAATACCCTATTAGCCGTTGATTTATCATCGGGATTTATCTTCAACGAACTGTCCGATCAAGTCAATCGTTGGATTGAGCGCATTAATGACTATGGAATTACCAAATGGATACTCTACTTATCCGCCTTGGAAGAAGGAGAAGAGATAGATATTAAACGGATTCAGCAACAGCTATTTGAACGAGAGGGGCAACAAGTTCCGCTTGAGCGAATCAAAGAAGTCTTGATCAAATTGTCTCGGGGTGATCTGATTGATTACAAAGAATTTGGTGGTTGGTTTGGCAAAGTCAATGATCCGATTTTGTTGGACTTTCTCAAAGTCTGGGGCCAGATTGAGGTTGAAAGACAAGATCCAGCCCGAGTTAAAGAAGATTTAAAAATAGAATACAAGAGGTTACAGAAAAAAGTTAGTTATATGGCTCAGATTTTGTTGAGTGCTCAACGGCGTAGCTTGCCGGGGCGGTTTTTTCATCAGGAAAATGACATCGAAGTGCCTGATTTTACTTATGTTAGGCTGAGAGAAAAATTAGGTCCGGGCAGCGGTTGCGAGATTGATGTTCACGGCGGTGCCGGTTTGGAACAATGGGTGGGCGAAAGTAAATGGATAGCGGGCCGCAAAGTGCCTCTCTCTGATATCAAGACCTTGCTTGACAAAGCTGAAATAGTGAAAAAAGATCGACAGGCTGAGTTAGTGCGTGTCTGGTTTTTTGGAGCGGAAGGATTTAGCCCAAAAGCGATGCCTTTGATACGGGAACAAGGTGTTTTGTGGTCAACCAAAGAGGATTTGGATGCTTTGTTGGACTATGTCAAGTTGAGACGGTTGCCGAATCTTTAACCAGAACTACAAGGATGTTATATATAGTAATCCTATTTCCAAGACCTCAGAGGTTTTCAAAAGCTTTTTTAAAAAAGGATAAGTCAAAACCTAAAATATAGTGGTTTATCCTTTTTTAAAAGTAATCCTTGTAGTTATTCATGGGGGTTAAGAAGGTGGGTGCGTAACATCAGTTATTAATACTTCAAAAAGGCAATTAAAAAATTGTAATGGAGCACCTGAGTTTATAAGAGAATGTTTGGAACAATTCCTTCACTAAGTTTTGATGGTGTTTGTTCGTGCAGATAGTGGATTTTTTTTTCATGACTAGCTTAACTAACTTTTTAATCATTTTAGTAGAAACTGTGCGAGATGTCATCCCTATCGTGGCGATTATTTTTGGTTTCCAGTTTTTTGTGATACGCCGTGCGATTCCCCGTTTAAAAAATGTCTTATTGGGCTTAATTTATGTTGTCTTAGGTTTGGCATTATTTCTCCAAGGTTTAAAATTAGCCCTTTTTCCTTTAGGCGAAATTATGGCGCAACAATTGATTGAACTCGCTTTTAAAGGAATGACGGGAGAGATTTTACACTGGGTAGACTATAAATGGGTTTATCTCTTTGCCGCCGCAATCGGTTTTGCAACAACTATCGCGGAGCCTTCACTCATCGCCGTTGCCATGAAAGCCAATAGCGTCTCGGGTGGCACAATCACAACATGGGGTTTACGAATAGCTGTCGCAATCGGTGTAGCGATAGGTATTGCTTTAGGGACTTTTCGCATTGTAACA
>CAYFOB010000385.1:0-1846 GCA_964344525.1 uncultured Thiomargarita sp. | reverse complement strand
TTATTATATTATTGTTGGCTATGTGATAGTCGTCATACAAACTTTTTTTGCGCCACGCATGATTATCCCTTTAGCCTATGACTCTGGAGGAGTAACCACTTCAACTGTCACGGTGCCATTGGTAGCCGCCCTGGGTTTAGGCTTAGCTGCAACCATTCCTGGGCGTTCACCTTTGATAGATGGTTTTGGCTTAATTGCCTTTGCCAGCCTTTTTCCTATTATGACTGTGATGGGTTATGCCCAGTTGAATCAGTGGTTGGTTCAACATCATTTACGCAAGAGAAAATAACAATGCATTTCAAATTAATAATTGCTTTTGTTGCTGAAGATAAAACAGATCAAGTACTTGAAGCCACTCGTAAAGCCGGTGCAACAGGCGCTACCGTTATTAACCACGCACGAGGAGAAGGCTTAGAACTCCCCAAAACTTTTTTTGGCTTACACTTGGAAACACAACGCGACGTCTTATTGTTTTTAGTTGAAGAACATTTATCCAAGGATATTTTAGAAGAAATTGCTCAAGTCGCAGGATTTGAAGAAAAAATGGGGGCAGGTATCGCCCTACAAATTGATGTCGAAGATGCTGTCGGTGTTTCTCATCAAGTGAGAAAGTTAACAGCAATGGTGGAGGACAAAATATGACTCATCTCAAGCTAATACGTGTGCGTGAAGTGATGAAAACCGAATTTGATCGAGTAGATGGCATTATCACCGTTGCAGAAGCCTTCCGCAAGATGAAACACCCAGAAGTCAGGGCTTTACTTGTCAACAAGCGACATTCTGATGATGAATTTGGTTTGGTGCTATTGTCAGATATTGCCCACCATGTACTTGCGAAAGATCGTTCCCCAGAACGCTTGAATATTTATGAAATTATGACTAAACCGGTGCTCACCGTCTCACCAAAAATGGATATTCGCTATTGTGCCCGTTTACTTGAACGTTTTAATGTTATGCGTGCGCCAGTGGTAGAAAATGAAGAAGTAATTGGCATTGTTGGATTTACAGATATTGTGCTACAAGGCTTAAGTTATTTACGTAAAGATTAAAAAATGTTTGCAGCAGAATCACTTAAAATTCAACGCGGTGAAGGTGCCAAACTCATCTTAAATGGCAGCGCCAACTTTACCATAGAATCTGGACACTTTTGTTATCTCGCTGGCGCCTCTGGCGCTGGTAAAAGTACCCTATTGTGGACTCTAGCACGTCTACACCCTTTAGTGGCTGGAACTCTACGACTCAATGGTAAATTACACACAAACATATCCGTAGCGCGTTGGCGTGCGGAAATTGCTTTGCTACCACAAAAACCCGTCATCATGCAAGGAAGCGTTGCTGATAATTTGCTTTACCCACTGCGCACTTTTCGCATACAAAAAGAACGACACAAATCGCTACCCGTTGCTGAAGAGTTACAAAAAGAGCTCAATGCACTAGGACTCAACGACATTCCTTTAGAACGTGAAGCAGGTTCACTATCAGGAGGACAACAAGCCCGTTTAGCTTTAATAAGACTATTATTGACTAAACCTCAAGTGATTTTAGCCGATGAACCAACCGCAGGACTTGACGACGGAGCAACAGATTTAGTGTTTAATCGGCTACACAGATTTTGCGAAGAGGGTGGCGCAATTGTTTTTACCAGCCATGTGCATGGAAAACGTGTGAGTGGTACACAGATTGTATTAGATGGGGAAGGTGGGCTCCTCATATAGATTATTGTGTTTAATTTTGAGTGTTTTGGCGGCAATTTCGCTTGTTATTTCATCATTCACTGTGATGATGATAATAGATTGAAAAAGTGTCACCAAAAAAGAAAGTGCCTCGCTGTAATCGGAGACAACTC
>CAYFOB010000384.1:0-4701 GCA_964344525.1 uncultured Thiomargarita sp. | reverse complement strand
AAAATATTCTTTGGCGAGACTACAAATACCTATACCAACCCCCCCTACCCAATGGGGTACGTTGGTTTGTTGTTTAAAAAAATAGAGAATCTCTGAAATATCATTGACAAAGGAGTCGGTGATGTATAAAAATCCAAGATTAGCTGGCGTTGTTAAGGGTCCCATTTGGTTTAAACAGGCTTGAGCTGCTAACTGCCACTCTGGCGCACTGGCATGTGCAAATTGAAAAGTTTCCATGATTTTTTCCTTATTATAAGGAGCAAAGCGCTGCTTTGCATTCCTTGGAGTGCAGCGCTTTGCACAATTTACCACCTAAAATCTTCAGTCCTTTTTTCCGCGCCTTCCTTCGCTACTGGCATTAAATCTTGCTTACTAATACCCAAAGCAAGTGCGCTGGTACTGGCGATATAAATCGAAGAATATGTACCAATAATGACCCCTAAAAGTAAAGCCGTCGAAAAGCCACGTATCAACTCGCCACCAAAAATAAATAGTACAACCAACACAAGTGCGGTTGTCACCGATGTCATCACGGTGCGTCCAAGCATTTGATTGATAGAGGTATTCATCACATGAAGCGAAGGTTGTTTTCGCAATTTGACAAAATTTTCTCGAATACGGTCAAATACAACGATGGTGTCGTTGAGTGAATAACCAATCACCGCTAACACAGCTGCTAAAACGGTTAAATCAAATTCCAACCTCAGCACCGAAAAAATACCAACAACAATGAGTGTATCATGTACCAATGCAGCAACCGCCCCGATTGCAAAGCGATATTCAAAGCGAAAACCAACGTAAATCAATATGCCAGCCAGAGTCAAAAGGATGGCAAGTCCCCCTTTTTCACGTAATTCAGTACCCACCTGTGGTCCCACAAATTCAACGCGACGCATTGTGACTTTGACATCGCTTTGCTGTTGTAAGAGGCGCAAAATTTTGCTACTTAAAATCTCCGCTTTTTCATCTTCACGTTTACCTAAACGGATCATGACGTCTTTGTCTGTCCCAAAATGTTGTACCACCGCTTCGGGAAAACCATTTTTATGTAAGATGGTACGGATTTCTTCAAGTTCGACGGGTTGAGCGTAGCCCACTTCAACCAGCGTACCCCCTGTAAAATCAATGCCAAGTACTAATGGTTGACCAGAATCAAGGTAATGGACGACAAAAGAAGTGAGAGAAACAATGATTAATAAAGTAGACAACGTCACTGCGAGATGACGTTTCGCCATAAAATCAATTTTATAATCAAATCTGGTTAAAAACATTTTTAATGATTCTCATTTGAAAGTCGTGCAAGTGAACCTTGCACTCCAAAGCCTCTTGAATTGGAGTGCAAGGTTTTCTTGCACTGTTACACAGGCAATTTGGAAAGTCTTTTGCCACCATAAAAAAAGTTGATCAATCCACGACTGACCATGATGGCTGTGAACATGGAAGTGATAATGCCTAAAGACAGAGTGATCGCAAACCCTTTAATGGGACCTGTCCCAAAGCCAAATAACATCACCGCTGCGATTAAAGTTGTGATATTTGCGTCAAATATCGTGATAAAAGCCTTTTCGTAGCCAAGATGGATACTGTTTTGTGGACTGTTACCATTGGCGATTTCTTCACGTATTTTTTCAAAAATCAAAACGTTAGCATCAACAGCCATACCCAAAGTCAATACAATACCTGCCATACCTGGTAATGTGAGTGTGGCTTGTAGCAAGGACAGCAAAGCAAATAAAATGATGACATTCATCAACAAGGCAAAATTCGCTACCATGCCAAAGGTTTTGTAGCGCATCCACATAAACAACATCACCACAAGAAAAGCAAGCATGATGGATTGTTTGCCAAGTTCAATGTTTTCTTTACCTAAGCTAGGACCAACGGTGCGTTCCTCAATGATTTCCATCGGCGCTTTAAGTGCCCCAGCTCGCAATAACAAAGCCAGGTTATTCGCTTCACCAGAGGTTAAGCCCGTAATTTGGAATCTTTTGCTAAATTCCTCCTGTATAGTGGCAACATTGATGACTTCCTCGGATTTAGTGCGGGTAGTAACAGGTGTGCCATCTACCACTTTGGTTTCTATGTGGTATTCAATAAAAACAACCGCCATAGGTTTACCAACATTTTTCCGAGTCGTCTTGAGCATGCTTTTTGCGCCCTTATTATCCAAAGTCACCGAAGTAGCAGGGCGCCCACTACGCTGATCAATTGTTGCAGCGGCGTCAGTGATTTTATCACCTGTGACAATAACGCGGCGTTTTAACGTCACCGGTGTTCCATTGCGTCGTTTGTACACACGCCCACCGAGTTGATCACCTTCGTCTGCCACCAAGCGAAATTCCAAGGTGGCAGTTGCGCCCAAAATTTCTTTAGCGCGTGCCGTATCTTGCACACCAGGCAATTGCACAACAATGCGCTCTTCGCCCTGTCGTTGGATAACTGGCTCTGAGACGCCTAACTCATTAACGCGATTACGTAAAGTTGTGATATTTTGTTCCAAGGCTTTTTGGCGATTTTCTTTGAGTGCCTTTTCAGTGAAAGCGAGATGCAAGCGGTACTCATCTACCGCATCTTGTTCAGTAATGACCAAATCGTCATACTGTTTTTCAATGAGCCTTTTTGCTTGTTCGCGTTTCTCAATCGTGTCAAAAGCCACCTGAATCCCACTGCTCTCACCAATGACGCGAATAATGCTACCCTTATAGCGCAATTTTTTCTCACGAAATAAGGTGCGCAAGTCGTTGATATAAGCCTCCTCATCTTGACGAATAGCAGTTTCCATATCCACTTGCATTAAAAAATGCACGCCACCACGCAAATCTAAGCCTAAATACATCGGTTGTCCGCCCACCCCCGTCAACCAATCAGGGGTTGCAGGCGCCAAATTTTGTGCCACTACATACTTAGGCATAGCCTCCCTGAGTACCGAATAAGCTTTGAGTTGTGTTGTGGTATCTTTAAAGCGCACCAACAATCGCTTTGGCGTTCTCTCAGTAGAAAGAAAACTGATATTGGCTTTTTTAAGTGCATCCTCAGCGGCGGTTTGTACTGTCTGATCAATTTTCATATCCCGTGCATAAGCGGGAGAAATTTGTACGGCTGGATCCTCCCCAAACAAATTGGGTAGTGCATACAAACCACAAACAAGGATCACAACGACGATCAGTAAATATTTCCAAAGTGGGTATTGGTTCATAGTTTATAGTTTTAGTTAAAAGGCGTTTACAAGGTATTTTTCATAGTCCCCTTGGGCATGACAGCAGCAACCGCTTGGCGTTGCACCTTGATTTGCATGTTAGCATCCACTTCAAGGACAATAAAATTGTCGCCAAGGCTGATGATTTTGCCCAACAAACCCCCATTGGTGACGACTTCATCCCCCTTTGCCAACGCCTCCACCATTTGTTTATGCTCTTTGGCTCGCTTAGTTTGTGGACGTATCAACAGAAAATAAAACACCACAAACAAAACAACCAGCATGATGAGATTAAGTAACCCCCCATCAGGAGGCGGTGGCTCAGCAGCCCAAGCGTTAGAAATCAAAAAATCCATGTTGTATCCTTTAGATGAATAAATGAAAACAGCGCATTATGCCACAAATTTGTAGGTAATTCTAAAAAACAGCGCTAATGTTTAAAAAGACGCTCCTTTTCACGTTTCCAGTCACGATCTTTTTCAGTCTCTCGCTTATCGTAATCCTTTTTACCCTTAGCCAGGGCAAATTCCAATTTAGCGCGATTTTTTTTCCAATACATCGCGGTAGGTATGAGGGCATGCCCTTTGCGCTCGACAAACCCAGCCAGTTTATTTAATTCGGAGCGGTGCAATAACAATTTGCGTGTGCGTTGCGCTTCAGGTTTTACATATTTACAGGCCTCATCCAGGGGCGTAATGATTGCATTCAGCAACCACGCTTGAGCATCTTTAATAAGCACATAAGTATCGCGCAATTGCAAACGCCCTGCCCGTAGGCTTTTCACTTCCCACCCTTCTAAAACAATACCAGCTTCAAAGCGTTCTAGTAAAAAGTAGTCAAAGCGCCCTTTTTTGTTTAAACCAATTGTGTTAGTTGGCGTTTTAGGTTTTTTTTTCATGTTGTTGTGCCTTTAAATTTTGTTAAGGGATTAATTATAACTAATAGAGTTGTCTCTAAATAATTTGAACTGTGATTTATGTGATTGATCTGATTTTTATGAGGGCGCTAATGTGGATTTTTTCCTCAAATCAATCATAAGAATCACAGTTCAAAATAAATCCTGCTTGAGATAAAAAATTTTTTCCCTCAAAATAAATACTGCTAAATAATTTACGATAGGACAAATAAATGGGTACACAAAACACGTCTGTACATGGGGAATGGTCATCGCGGCTCGCATTTATTCTGGCAGCCACCGGTTCGGCAGTCGGTTTAGGTAATATTTGGAAATTTCCCTATATCACAGGGGAATATGGCGGTGGTGCCTTTGTCATTGTTTATTTATTGTGCGTTGCCATGATTGGTTTGCCGGTGATGATGGCTGAGGTGATGTTGGGAAAACGTGGACGCAGTAGCCCTATTAACACCATGCAAACACTTGCCCAAGAGGCTGGGCGAACTCAACTGTGGCAAATATTGGGTTGGTCTGGTGTGGTTGCGGGCTTTTTGATTTTACTCGATGTTCAAGTTAGTAAATAAAAATATTATTAAGTACTAATATAGGA
>CAYFOB010000383.1:0-4702 GCA_964344525.1 uncultured Thiomargarita sp. | reverse complement strand
AGTTTCGTGTAGTGGACAAGCAGTACAAGCTGAGACTTTATTTTGTAAAATTTCCCAGGAAGTCTCGTCAGATTGTGATGGGGTGTTTGTTGTTGCTGGTTGAGAAATTGTGTCAGGTTGCACAGCTAATGTTGTTGCTTGAGGGATTTGATCAGACTGTGCAGCCTGTGTTGTTTGAGGAAGTTGGGGTCTCGGCGTGGAAACATTCATTGGAGATGGCTCCTCTATCGGAATATGCCGCCGTACCCAAACTGATATGCCCATTGCTTTCAGGTACTGAGCATGCAGGGGGGGTTGATATGTTTTTGTCATTATGATCAAAAAAATTTTTCCAAAATCGGATACTTAATTTTATTTTGTCGTGCAGTTTGAACTAAGTTGCGTAAAAAAATATGAATTTCTTTTACCATGGTTTGCCGCCAATATGACCCATACGCCAAAGGTCTCCAATAGTATAATTTTCCAGCCAATCTTTAAGTGGTTCTGTTTTGAGACGACGCAAGTGGCTACCTTCATTATCACGTTCACAAACTAATACCGCTTCTGTGGGAAGTGTGTTCTTTGCGAAGCATCAATGAGCATGTCAGTGATGGTTTCCAAAATATCTGGGTGTAAACCAATTTCAGGTTCTTCAATGCACAGCAATGGTGGTGGTGTTGGATCAAGGAGCAAAGCCATTAAAAATAAATAATGCAAATACCATCGGATAAACGGGTGGCTGCAATGGGTTGTGTAAGTCCTTTTTCACGAATAAAGATTTGCACCGTGCCACCAATAATTTTTATACTTAGCTCAGTCGCATCCGAATAAAATTTTTTGAATTGTTCAAGAAGAGGTTGACTTCCAAGTTGAAATTGTAAATGGTTTAAAACCAATCCAAGATTACTACCATCTTCTAAAAGAGGATATTCGGGTAAATCTGTTTTTTGAAGAAGTCGAGGTTCTAAATCACGTCCGATATGCCAATTCCGATATAGCTCAATCGCAGAAAATTGTTTGCCTAAATATAAAATATCTGGATATTTGTCTGGCTCTTTTCTCTGCGAAAAAATAGATTGATTAGGATAGTATGGCTCAAAATGGTGACTTTTTTCCTCACCAACCCCCCAAATATTTGCGCCACGAAGATGATGATAATTGTAGCATTGCTCAGTGTCAGAATTTTTGATCACCTCATCAACTAACAAAAATCTTTGATTATCAACGGTGAACGAGAGGTGGTAGCTTAAATTTTCATCTAAAATGGCTTCGATTTGAGCTGTTGGCAATTCTCTTTCTCCTTTCCAAAGAAATTCGCTAGTTCCCCCCCCTTTGCGAATGGGCACCATCACATCATTTGGAGTCGCTTTCAAAATACTTAACGCTTCAATCAGGTTAGATTTACCAGAACCATTTGGTCCAATCAACACATTCAGCGGTTGCAATTCTATTTCTTCTCCTTGAGTCGCATAAGACAGAAAATTTTGTAATTTTAATTTTTTTAAAAGTCTTTTACCTTTCATTGAGTTTCCTTAAAAGTTAGTCGAAATTCCTATCGTTAGTTTCCGTTTGAATCAGAATTTTCAGGCTGAAGAGAAAATTCTGATTCAGACAAACCAAATTACACTTGTCGTGCCACTTGCGGATGTTTACGTTCAATCGGTGTCAAGAGTTTATTGAGCGCATTGAGATAGGCTTTGGCTGAGGCAATCACAATATCTGTGTCTGTTCCTTGTCCATTGACGATCTTGCCATCTTTTTCCAAGCGCACGCCCACTTCTCCTTGAGCATCACTGCCATTGGTAATATTGTTGACTGAATACACTAACAAATTTGTATTGCTATTAGCCAAGGCTTCGATGCTTTTAAAAGTGGCATCCACAGGACCACTGCCTGAGGCAGCAACCGATTTTTCTGTGCCATCCATGTTTAAAGTGACGGTGGCATGCGGTGTTTCTCCGGTTTCAGAGCACACTTTAAGCGAGACTAATTTAATCCGCTCATGTTCAGTCGTCAAGGTATCGCTCACAAGGGCTTGCAAATCATCGTCGTAAATTTCATGCTTTTTGTCTGCTAAGTCTTTAAAGCGATAAAATGCCGCATTGAGATCCTCTTCTGAGCTCAATTCAATGCCCAAATCTTTAAGACGTTGGCGGAACGCATTACGCCCAGAATGTTTGCCTAATACCATACTGTTGGCATGCCAACCGACATCTTGCGCTCTCATAATTTCGTAGGTTTCACGGTGTTTAAGCACACCATCTTGATGGATACCCGCTTCGTGGGCAAAGGCATTGGCACCCACAATAGCCTTATTAGGTTGCACCGGAAAGCCGGTGATATTAGAGACTAAACGTGAACAATTCACAATTTGCGTCGTATCCAAATTTGTATAGCAAGAAAACACATCACGCCGAGTACGCACCGCCATCACAACTTCTTCTAAAGCGGCATTACCTGCCCTTTCTCCTAAGCCATTGATAGTACATTCAACTTGCCGCGCACCGTTTGTTACTGCTGCCAAGGAGTTTGCCACCGCCAAACCTAAATCGTTATGACAATGGACGGAAAAAATGGCTTTATCCGAATTAGGGATGCGCGAGCGCAATTCGCCAATCAATTTTCCAAAATGCTCAGGCAAAGTGTAGCCAACGGTGTCGGGAATATTAATTGTGCTTGCACCAGCTGCAATCACCGCCTCAATGATACGGCATAAAAAATCTGTTTCCGAGCGCCCCGCATCTTCAGGGGAAAATTCCACATTATCCGTATATTGACGCGCACGTTTCACCGACTTGACGGCTTGTTCTAACACCTGCTCTGGTGACATGTGCAATTTTTTTTCCATGTGAACAGGTGAAGCGGCAATAAAAAGATGAATCCTTGGCGATGCTGCACCTTTAAGTGCCTCGGCTGCACGATCAATATCTTTATCTAAGGCACGCGCCAAACCGCAGACGGTGCTATCTTTGATGATATTGGCGACAGTTTGCACCGCCTCAAAATCACCAGGGCTGGCAATGGGAAACCCTGCCTCAATGATGTCAACGCGCATTTTTTCCAACGCTTTGGCAATTCTAATTTTTTCGTCCTTAGTCATGGAGGCACCAGGACTCTGCTCACCATCGCGCAATGTGGTGTCAAATATAATGAGTTTATCAGTCATAACAAAAGCTCCGCTTATTACGGCATAACAAAAAGGATGGATTGTTGCGTTATTAACCCTCGCCAGGGTACGCGATGATATTAACTGCCCCTTAGGGCAGCAGTCGTAGCAGAGTGCAGGCGAGCGGACACCACGTCACTTGCCCGTTATGGACATGACAATTTTTGCAAATTGTAAAGTGAGTGGTACACATAATATTTTAATGGGATATAAATAATAATTGAATATTAGTAATTATAGACACTAAAAAAAAAATTGCAAAGTAAGTGATGCAAGTTAATTAATAATTGATGTTACGCACTCTCGTTCACAAGGAGCTTCGCGGCCGCTTTGCGATTGTAGGAACAAATGCGTAACGTCAGTAAGTAGATTTATCATAATAATAAATACTATAAATCAACTCTAAAAAATTACAAGCCTTTTTAACAAAAAGTGGAGTCAAAAAATGTCCCTACGCATCGGCGTTGATTTAGGTGGCACAAAAATTGAAGTCATTGCGCTTGATCAACAAGGGCAAACCTTAGCGCGTGAACGAGTGTCCACCCCAAAAGGTGATTATGTTGCTACTGTACAAGCTATTGCCGATTTAATTCAGTGTATTGAGCAACGTTTGGATAGTCAAGGCTGTGTTGGTGTTGCCATGCCTGGCGCATTATCCCCCGCAACAGGTTTGATAAAAAATGCCAACTCTGTTTGCTTGATTGGGCAACCGTTGGACCGTGATCTTGGGGTAGCATTACAGCGCCCTATTAAATTAAGTAATGATGCCAACTGCTTTGCCCTATCTGAGGCAGTAGACGGTGGCGCAGCAGGAGCGGCAGTCGTATTTGGCGTGATTATTGGCACCGGCACGGGCGGTGGCATTGCGATCAATCAACAGGTATTAAATGGTGCAAATGCCATTGCTGGAGAATGGGGACATAACCCTTTGCCTTGGCCACAATCCAACGAATTACCAGGACCAGCCTGTTATTGTGGCAAACACGGTTGCATAGAAACTTTCCTATCTGGACCAGGCATGGCGCGAGATTATCAATACGCCACCAAACAAACATTATCACCGCCAGAGATTGTTGCCTTAGCCGAGGCAGGAGATAGCGCAGCTCAAGCTTGCATATCGCGCTATGCAGACCGTCTCGCACGGGGATTAGCCACTATAATTAATATATTAGACCCAGATGTGATTGTATTGGGCGGTGGCTTGTCAAATATTGCACGCTTATACACAGAAGTACCACGTTTATGGGGACGTTATGTATTTTCGGATCAAGTGAACACTGTGTTAAAAGCGGCAAAATATGGAGACTCTAGCGGTGTACGGGGGGCAGCGTGGTTGTGGCCTTTAAATGCTGTTAGCATTAAACACCAAAACCACAAAAATAAAGCCAATCAAAAACTGAAATTTTCCATTGGTGAAGATTGTGAATCAATATAATAGGGTTGTTGCGAAATAAATTTTTCCTTACTTAAGTGATGTTACGCATTTTCGTTCCTTCCCCCACAATAACTACAAGGATTACTTTTAAAAAAGGATAAACCACTAGATTTTAGGTTTTG
>CAYFOB010000382.1:0-4710 GCA_964344525.1 uncultured Thiomargarita sp. | reverse complement strand
TCTGAAAAGGTAAAGAGTCTTCTCTCATTTTTTTCCAAAACAGCCTCTAAAGCTTGTGTCACCAAACCATCAATATTTTCCACTTGAGAAATTTCTGTCTTTTCATAAACTGCTGTGGCTAAGCCTAATAAACCGCCACATTGCACTTTCATTGCCCTGGCGTGAGGTTGTGGTCCTTCCAAGCTGGCTTGTTTTAAGGCAAACCGCGCTTTTGGATACAATTGATCAAGAAAAACGACACACCGCGCTTGTGCTGTTGTAGAAATGCAAGTTGCCATTTCACGTTCTGCAATATTCAAACGTTGACTGTGTGCACAACCACAGCGGCTACTGAGAATGGCTTTTTCAAACGGGCAGGGGCATTGATTGAGTCTTTCGAGGGTTTGTTTAAATTGATCTTCATCCATATTTTTTATACCTTTTATAATATTTGAGCAGTGGTATACTAATAAACATTTCAAAGTAACATGAGAAAAAAAACATTATGAACGTAGAACAACGTAAACATGCGAACTGGTCACTTTCTGGAGTGGTAATGTCGTTATTCCTGTTTTGTGCGGGTTGCGCTGAAGAAGGACTACTCACAAAAAAGGACAAGCAACCGGAAGCCGAAAGTTCTCCTATAGTTGATGTTTGCGCACGAACGAGAGGTTTTACAGTTCAGGAAAGGAAGCAACAGAAGATGAATTGTCCTCCAGAAGAAGATGCGAAGGAATAAGGAACTTGGAAAAAAACGGCCTCAGAAGAATTTCTGAGGCTCAAGTACCATATCATCAGCATTCCCATCAAAAATTTGATAACTACAAGGATTGTTAATAATAAACTTAATGTTTTTCTAATACACCTCATCATGTGTTCCAATATTAAGCAATACAATAAGCTCCTTTCCAGTTTCTTTGTCTTTTTCAATTGAAAACACTATTCTACAATCATAACCACATGAACAAGCTTGTAATCCATACAAATATCCTGATAATTTGTGTGTACTAAGGTAGTCCACAAAAACATCAATTTCCATTTGTTCCAGTGTTTCTTCTACTCGTTCCTGTAAATAGGTGTCACGTCGCACAAATTTGCGGTAAGCTCTTTTAAAATGAGGCGTTAAAACAAGTTCTCTCATGCTTATGTGCCCTCATTAAGTGAATGGCGAAGTTCAGTAATAATATCTTGAACAGATTGTGACTTGAACTTGCCAACCTTAAAATCAGCCAGCGCTTCGCGAGCTTCTTTTGCAATTTCATGACGACGATTTTCGTTGTTACGGTGTTGTATGATACCAATCAACTTTTCTCGTTGTTCAAACGGAAGTTGCATAACGGAATCTAGGGTTTGATCAAAAGTCATCATGTTCATTAGTGAAAAAATTTCGGTTTAGATTTTTTTTGCATCATATAATATCATAGTTCAGAGAGTTGAAATGAGCTGGATGCAAGTTTTATTTAGGTGATAACTGGTGAGTAAGCAACAGAAGATGAATTGTCCTCCAGAAGAAGATGCGAAGGAATAAGGAACTTGGAAAAAAAACCGCCTCAGAAGAATTTCTGAGGCTCAAGTACCTTTATCCAAGAATTTCCTTAATACGTGCAACAAGCGCGTCTGGCTCAAAGGGTTTAAAAAGGAGATCACTGACACCCAGTTCCTCCACTTTGTTTTTGGTGTCGTCCTTCGCTCTACCAGTCAATGCGATCACCGGTATGTCCAGCTTCATTTCTTGTCGTAACCAACTTAAAAAAACCATCCCATCTAATACGGGCATCATCATGTCAAGGGTAATCAGATCAGGTGTTAGTTTTTTTAATTGTTCTTGCCCTACTTGTCCATTTTGGGCATGAAAGACTTCATAGCCTTCTAGCTCAAGGTACATACCTAAAACCTCTCGCAAGTCATTATCATCATCTACCATCAAGATTTTTTTTGTCGCAGTTTCACCATTCATATGCATACATCCAACAAAGTTGATAAGTCGCTCAAGCTAAGTGACAGGCAAGGTTTCAAAAGTCATTGTTTTTAAATCGCCAAACACATAGCTCGCAGGTACGCCACCAACACCACCTACTGTGCCCGGATTGCATACTACTGTTTGTGTGCCTGTGATATTTTTGAGGCGCTCAATGGAAACCTTATGCGTGTGCCCACAACAAACTAAGTCATAGTCGCCGGTGACAGCCATGCCTTGTGCATAATGGGGATAGTGGACTAAGAAAATCCGTCGTCCATCCAAGGTGAAGGTGGCATCTTGACCGTAATAGTGGATCACGCTATTTGGCGCATTTGATACTTTTGATAAGGCGTAAAGATCACCTGTGTTGTTGCCATGGATAGCATGCACGGGCAAACCATAAGCTTGTAATTTTCGTAGCGTGCTTGGCGCAACTATATCGCCGCAATGTAAAACCGCTTCGGCGCCACGCTGCTTGGCATCTGCCACCGCAGTACATAGCAGCGATATGTTATCGTGACTATCAGAAAGAATACAAATTTTCATATTAAGTTTTTTTATTCCACCAAATTTCTAATCCCTGCGCATTAAGCTCTGTATCCATTGCTAACAATTTGCGACAAGTTTCGGGTGGTACTGTACAACCCAATTGTTGCAGCTCCTTTAAAAAGTAAGCCATGATGTTTTCACACAACAAAGTATGGTTATTTGCAAAAGATTTGGTGATGGTGACTAATTTATCTATAGATTCATGTAATTTATCAGCCAACCTAACAATATCGGTGACTTGCCCATAATGTGCCAAATACATTTTTTCTGGATGATAAGAAAGTAAACGGTTTATCGAATGATGTAGTGCTTGTGGATCAAATTGCACAGGCGTTGTGGTGGCAAAAATAAAAGCGTCTGTGCCAAAAGTTTTGTAAGAGATACCAAAGGTATCCCCAGTAAAAAAACTTTTAGCGCGTTCATCAAAAATACAAAAATGATGCTTAGCATGTCCAGGCGTATCTAAAAACAACAACGGACGATTTTGAAAATCAATCACCTGCTCATCCCCCGCTTCAATCACTCGATTGGCTGCGATAGGCACAATTTCACCATAACGGGCTTTAAAAGTTTTTTCACCATAAACAGCAGTAGCGCCCGCAATCAGTTTAGATGGATCAATCATGTGTCGTGCGCCGCGTGGATGAACGATTAAACGGGCATTAGGCAAAGCTTGCATCAGTTCACCCGCCCCGCCTGCATGATCTAAATGAACATGCGTGACAATCACATAATCCACATTTTCTACAGGAATATTTTTTTGCTGTAAGGCATCCAATAAGCGTGGCACTGAATGATTGCTACCGACGTCAATATAGGCTGCATGATTATTTTCAATCAATAAATGGCTGGCAACTAACTGGGGGCGCATAAAGCCCGTGTCAATAGTTGTGATATTAAAAGCGTGATCTGTTGAGGACAAGAATTGTCTCCTTTTGGTTGAATGAACGCAGGCGCGTGGAAACAAAGCATATTATCACAAGTATTGCCCACCGTGTCATACAGACACCTAATTATCGTAGTAACTTTTTTTATTGCAATGCATACCCGCCAAAGCTTGGGCATATCAACTGGGCAATCGTAGTGCGCTCGAATGGATACTTGATCAATACAAAGAAAAAAAACCGCGTGATAAAACCATTGCCGAGAAATTTAACACTTATCGTTTTGCGGATTATAAAGAATTGGTGATAGAATTGTTGCAGCAGGTGTGTACGGTGAGTGTGGAGACGGTGGGGATTATTGGGGAAATGCCTTAATTTTCTTAGAGCCTGTTCTTTCATCTTCAAGACGATAAAAGCGGTGACAACCAAATAGAATTTTAACACAGGAGTCAATTATGAAGCTTGAAAATTCCTTGATTATACGAGACAATGATATATTAGGTGGAAAACCTATATTTATAGGAACTCGTGTACCAGTCCAAACATTGTTTGACTATTTGGAAGAGGGGCATCCATTAGATGATTTTTTGGATGATTTTCCAACTGTCCAACGTAACCATGCTCAAGAACTTTTGAGATTTATAAAACAGCTATTATTAACGGATTCCTATGAAAGTATTGCTTGATGAATGTTTGCCCAAAAAACTCAAACGTCATTTTGTAGATTATGAAATCAGTACGGTGCCAGAAATGGGATGGGCTGGTATAAAAAATGGTGCTTTACTCGGTTTGGCGGCACCTAATTTTGATGTTTTTATAACCATTGATAATAATTTACAGTATCAACAAAATCTGCAAACAATAGAACTTGTTATCGTTGTGTTGAATGCAAAAGACAATAAACTTGAAACATTACGTCCATTGATTCCAAAAATTCTTTCCGCATTGGAAACTTTACAAGCTGGACAAAAAATTATTGAAATTAATGCATAAACATAACAAATTAAATAACTGATGTTACACATTCGATTGACAATGTAATCTGTGTAGTTATTGGAGGGGGAATTTGGTTGTGTAGCATCAGTTACCATGAGCTACTTATTATGTCCCGACTCCTCATCCAAACCTACCACACTGAAATAGAAAAGCTCATCCAATACGGCGGCACGCGCAAAGAAACCTCCATTCGTGGCGCTTTTCAAAAGCTCCTAGAGGCTTACTGCGCCACCAAAAATTTCATTTTAGTCCCAGAGCTAGACTATCACACCAAACACGACACCACGGTTTATCCCGATGGCACAATTAAAGATGCCTTGCGCTTGCCCTGGGGCTATTGGG
>CAYFOB010000381.1:0-4712 GCA_964344525.1 uncultured Thiomargarita sp. | reverse complement strand
AAATAATCTGAACTGTGATTTATGTGATTGATCTGATTATTATGAAGAGTGTTGATGCTTATTTTTTCATCACCTTTCATCACATAAATCATAAGAATCACAGTTCAAAAAAATAATCTGAACTGTGATTTATGTGATTGATCTGATTATTATGAAGAGTGTTGATGCTTATTTTTTCATCACCTTTCATCACATAAATCATAAGAATCACAGTTCAAAAAAATAATCTGAACTGTGATTTATGTGATTGATCTGATTATTATGAGGAGTGTTGATGCTTATTTTTTCATCACCTTTCATCACATAAATCATAAAAATCACAGTTCAAAACGATTATTGAATCCGCAATCGACTTTCAACTAACTGATTGCGGCTGCTAGCAGATTGTATTTCTACCGTTAAGCCCAAGTTGCTTAGGCGTTGCTTTAAATTTTCCAAAATTTGTAAGTTTTCTACTTCGAGTTGCAGATCAAAGCGTTTTTGACGGTAATCAATTCGTTTAAGATTAAAACCTGAAGTGTGTGTCAGCGGTGCGCTTATTTTATTTAAAATTGATAGAAAATGATCCTCTGATGCGGCACTGCCTTGTTGAGCTTGTAAGGCTTTTAATCGTTGTTCCATTTGCACACGTGGATTAACGATTTTTCGTGCTTCTGGAAAAGTTTCGCGGTACACTTTTTCAATTTGTGTACTTAATGTTTGACGTTGTTGACTCAGTTGTTGATAGGCTACCCACTGTTTTGCTACATGTAACCCGCCCAAGAGTAACAATAATATTGCTGTGAATCGCCAAGGGCGCAATAAGCTTGCCATTTTATCTTGGGGGCGATAGTCACCTTGCAGCAAATTCAAAGGTTTATTATCAGATGCGCCTTGTGCTAGCCAAGCTAATACGCCTTGTTCATGCGTCTTTTCTGTCACAGGGATATCGTGTAAATCAATTAACGCATTCATCGGTTGAGCGCCGCTAAAAACCGTTATTTGTTCTGGGTGAGGATGCTCAGCTAAAGCCATTTGTAAGGCCACATCAAGACAGTCTGCTTCAATCGCAAAACCGGTGCGCAAGCCGGTACGTACTAATACCATGTCATTAAGATATAATATGCCCCATCCGTCGGCAGGTTTGGGGACGGCGAGAATATCCGGCATAAGCCCCGTTGGTCTAAGTCCCGCCGTTGTCAGCTGTTGTATGTAGGCTGACATTTGCGCGTGGGCAATCACAGCAACCATGATCTTGTCCGACTGCATTTCTAGCGCAAAGTGTAAATTTTCGATATCCTCTGCCAATTGCTCTTCTAGAGCGTAGGGTACTGCTTGCAGCAATTGTTGCCGTTTTTTACTAGGAATATTGGCTTGTGTTAATACAACTTCGGCGCCCGGTATTAGCACGAGCTGTGCACTGTGTTGGTGTGGAACTGTGTCTAGGGGAACATTTGTGGCGCTGTCTATAACTTGTCCTGTGGGACCAAAAGTAGCCCAACTGACTTGTTGATCAGCATGCAGGTAAATTAGCAAGGAATGACGCATAAAAATTTTAGGTTTCGGGAATAATTCCCGAAACGATACAAAAGGTAAAATTATTCGGTTTTTGCCGCAGCACAAGTTGACAAACCAAGTGGCAAATAGGCGGGACAAAAACCAAAGGCTGCTGTAAATACTGGCACCAAACCAATCGCCCCCCACCAACTTTGGTAATAGATACCAGCCCCAACAATAGCCAAACCAATTACTACTCGAACTATTCTATCAGCAGTACCAACATTTGCTTTCATCTCATCTCCTCAGAAAAATTAATAATTTTTATTATAGCCAAAATAGCATAAGGTTTTCAATAGACATTATTGGAAATAATCTTCAAAACCATGTTGGGCTCTCATCAGTCAAAGTCAAGTGGGGGTAAAAAATAGCGATTCATGCAGTTCATTGATAACTGATACGAAGGTTTTTAGCGCTTGATATTTTAAAATAATACACTAAACTAATGTCTTGTGCCTATTAATAAAAGAGTATTTTATCCATGTCATATAAAAAATATTATAAACAACAAGGTTTAACCTTGATAGAGATATTAATTGTGATGGTTATCTTGGGTATGTTAGCTGCGCTAGTTGGTCCCGTCATTTGGGACAAATTGGGCTACAGCCAACGTAAAGCCGCTGCTGCACAAATTGCCAATATTGAAAGCGCCTTAGCTTCATACCGCTTGGATATGTTTAAATTCCCCAAAACCCTAGAAGATTTGGAAAAAAATCTATCAAATGATTCCAAATGGCAGGGTCCTTATTTGACAAAAAGTTTACCAAAAGATCCTTGGGGTAACGATTATCAATACCGGAGACCCGGACGTGAGGCGCGTGACTATGATCTCTTTTCCTTTGGGGCGGATGGTCAAGAAGGCGGTGAAGAAGAAAATGCCGATATTGTCAGTTGGTAAGCGGCGTGGATTCACTCTATTGGAATTGCTCGTCGTCATGGCAATTATTGGCATGACGGCAGCATTGGTTATTCCACGTATCAGTAGTGCTGAAGTCACATTACTTAAGGCGCAGGTGCGTGAAGCAGTTGCGGTGCTTAAATATGCACGCCGCTCCGCCATTGTGGAGGGCAAACAAAAAATCGCCATTTTTTACAAAGGCTCAACAATGGGGCGCTGGGATAATCGCAATGCGCCGGAGAAAGGTGATGCGCATATATTCATTTTTTATCCTGAAGGAGGCAGTAATGGCGGTGAGATCATTTTGAATCAGTTGAACTATAAAGCTAAAATCACTGTTAATCCAATCACGGGCAAAGTTGACTCAGAATTTTTATATGAATAAACAACACACAGGCTTTTCCTTACTTGAAGTTTTGGTTGCGATGGCGATAGTTGGCATTGCTTTGGGCACCGTGTTTGGTTTATTGGCAGGCAGTAAGCGCTTGGCTTTCAAAGCAGCAGATGATATAGAACGTACTATCTTTTTACGCTCTGCGCTCAACGCAGCGCAAGTTTTAAAGGAGCCTGATTATCCAAAATTACCGGAGCGGTATAAAAAAAATTTGGAGCTGATCACAGATGAACCCTTAGAAAAACCTGAACGTCAAACAAGCACCATGCAATTGGCTTTAGAGCCTTACACATGGCGTGATGATGAAAGGGGTATAGAACTAACGACGGTACGCTTGATAATACAAGACACAACACAGTAAAAAAAAGTGAAAATTCACAATCATACAGGGTTTACCCTACTGGAATTATTGATCGCACTCACTCTGTCAGCACTCATCATGTTAACGTTGGCAATGGGTATGAATCTTGTTGTTAAAGAGTGGACACGTTCTAGCAATCGTCTTGATGACAGCTTGGATAAGGTACTGGTTTTATTACAAATTGAACGGGCACTAACAGGTGCTTTTCCACAGACCTACCGAGATTATGACGAAAACAAAAAGGTCATTTTTTTTGAAGGTGAAGAAGACCAAATAGCTTGGGTATCAACAGTATCACCAGGACGACAACCAGGACTGATGGTTTGGCAATTGTTGCCTGACAAAAACGGTGTACAAATTCGTATTATGCCCGCGTTTGCAGGCGATCCGACAGAGCGCCTGAAAACACACGCAACTGCGATAACTGTCCTTGAAGGCTATAAAGCCTATTTTGAGTACCTGTATGTCGATGAAAAAATTGAAGAAGATACAAAATGGTTAAAAGAATGGTCAGCCCAAAAACAACAAGGATTGCCTAACGCTGTACGTGTACGTTTAGAAAATGATGCCCAATCGCCTTTGGAAATTGTTGCAATGATTCAAGCCTTTCAGCATCAAACAACACGCCGCATTAAACCTTAAATCACCACGATTCACACAAAGTTTCCACAATATTTGCAAGCATTTTTTTATACCTTTCTGGTTGGTGCTCTGCTGACTTCCTTTCGACCAATTTAACACCAACATCAAAGCGCTCTCCATTTTGCCTGCACCTAACCACTTTGCCTGTCAGTTTAAAGGGCGGACTCGCCAGTACGCGGATAACAATGACTACTCCAATTTCCCAAGGAATATCAGATTCAAAAGCCAATCCCCCTAAGCTAACATCCTTTAAACGCAACCTTTTCAGTGTCGACTCTGTTGCAAGTGGGATTTCAATGGCTAAGTTAGTCAGATATCTCGTAAATTTCCTTTCTTCATACATACCCTGTCTCCTGACGCACTTTTTCAATAGACAAATCTATTTGATAAAGTATAAAAGAATCATGGGATTTTTTGTATAAACCTGCCAAGTTTTAAAAAATTGACAGGTTTTTGGATTAGAAAATGAAGCCCAACAGCATTTAAAAGTTTTTGCACGAGGTTTCCACAATATTTGCAATCATTTTTTTATACCTCACAGAATCACTATTTTTTTCAATCAATTTAACACCAACCTCAAAACCTTTTCCATTTTGTTTGCACCTAACCACCTGTGCAGTTAGTTTAAAGGGCAAACTAACCAACATATGGATAACAATGATCTCTCCCGTTTTCCAAGGAATATCAGATTTAAAAGCCAAACCTCCTAAACTGACATTCTTTAAACGCCACCGGTTTGGCATAGATTCTATTGCCAGCCAAATATCAATGATTGGCTCGGTAAAATACCTCACAAATTTTCTTTCTTCATACATAATTAATACTCCTACTCGATGTTCAAGTTAGTAAATAAAAATATTATTAAGTACTAATATAGGAAA
>CAYFOB010000380.1:0-4717 GCA_964344525.1 uncultured Thiomargarita sp. | reverse complement strand
CCCCCCCCAGGGACGCTTCGCGTCCCACGACGCAGAGCGTCGCCACAGGCATTCCCAAGCAGGAGCTTGGGAACGAGAGTGCGTAACATCAGTTACTATAGTTATTTTTTGTATGGAACAAAATCGGTACAAGCTATAACAAATACCATTTTTTGAAAAAATGGTATTTGTACGGCTTTTTTTAAGTCAACAACAATATTTTTCCATTTTTTGCACGATTTCGTATTCTTTTGATTGCTTAATGATGACGTTTCATGCTGAACAGAATTCCTTATTTCCTTCCAAAGGAAAACTAATATGCGATATCCCTTAACCGAAAAAATCGGTGAACCTCAATTACTGGTAGGTAGAGAAAACGAATTTGCTCAATTTCAACACTGGTTAGATAAAATTCCTAAAAGATTGTCCAAATCCCGAGTGATTCTAGCCCGTCGTAAAAGTGGCAAAACCGTCTTTGTGCAACGAATTTTTAACCAATTATGGAATAAAAATGGAAAGGTGATTCCCTTTTTTTTTGATGTGGCTGACATCAAAATTTCGTATAACAATTTAGCAATTAAGTACTATTGTGCTTTTGCTTCACAATATATTTCCTTTTTAGAAAGGGATGAAAGTTTGGTTAATCTGTCTTTGTCCTTAGAAGAAATTAGACACTATGCCGTCACAAATTCACTCAAACCCTTTATCAGAGATGTTGATTTTCTGCTTCAAAATAAAGAAATCAGCAATAGCCACGATTTAATGTGGGACAGGGCTTGTTCAGCACCACATCGCAGTGCGGCTTTTTATGACATGCGAGTTTTGGTCATCATAGATGAATTTCAAAATTTCAGTCAATATGTTTATCGGGATGAAAAATGCTTAGGTGAACCTGACGAAACAGTGCCAGGTAGTTTTCATTCCCTATCCGAATCAAAAGTTGCCCCCATGTTGGTCACCGGTTCTTATGTGGGTTGGCTGTTGATGGTGATTCGCAAACACTTAGAAGCAGGACGACTCACACAAATACACTTTTCTCCCTATCTCACAGAAGAAGAAGGTTTACAAGCCGTTTATCAATATGCCCAATATTTTGAAGAACCCATTACTAATGAAACGGCGATTCAAATTAACAAATTATGTTTGTCTGATCCCTTTTTTATTTCTTGTGTGATTCAAAGAAAAACGGAAAATCAAGATTTAACCACCAGTGCTGGCGTTATTGAGAAAGTCAATTATGAAATTTCAGATAGACGCTCTGAAATGTCAGAAACTTGGAATGAGTACCTTCAATTAACGTTGAAACGGGTGAATGATCTCCATGCCAAAAATATTTTGCTACATTTGTCAAAACAGGCAGATCGTTATTGGACACCCCATGAGATAAAAGAAGAGCTGAATCTACCATTGTCGATCAATCAAATCCAAGAAAAATTGCTGATTTTGTCAGAAGCGGATATGATTGAAAGAGGCGTTTCTGATATTCAATTTCGGGGCTTACAAGATGGCACTTTCAATTTGATTTTACGAAATCGCTTTGAAGAGGAAATCAAGGGCAGTGGAAATCAGGTGAACTTGAAACAAGAGTTTCAAGAACAAATTCAAGCCTTATCGGCTAAAAACCAACAGTTACAAGGGCAATTGAATCGTTTATCTGGTAAAATGGCGGAGTATTTATTAGCCACGGCTTTTAGAACTAAAAAACGATTTGCCTTGTCCGAGTTTTTTGATGACGTAAAGGATATGACTCGTCTTAATCTGATCGAAGTGAAAGAACGAGTTTTTATTCAGCGTCCTGATGGTAAAAAAATGGAAATTGACGTGGTTGCTCAATCAAGTTGTGGGCGTGTGGTGTTGGTTGAAGTCAAGAAAACTCAAGAAAAAACGGGACTCACAATTGTTGAAGATTTTTATGAAAAGGTGGAAGCGTACGAAAAGCTCTTTCCCACTCAAAAGATTTTGCCTGTTTTCTTATCACTCGGAGGGTTTAGGGGGAAAGCTTTAGAATTTTGTCAAAACCATGAAATTGGATGGGCTGAGAGAATTAAGCATTATTGATAGATCATTTCCAAAAAAAAAAACTGCCAAATTTCAAAAATATGGCAGGTTTAGTATTTATTGACTAATGTTACACATTCTCGTTCCCAAGCTCCTGCTTGGGAATGCATGTGGCGACGCTCTGCGTCGCGGTTTGCGAAGCAAACCCTGTCCGTGGCAAGGAAGAAGGCCATTTTCATCATCTTACCCACCATCAGGGACGCTTCGCGTCCCGCTTTGCAGAGCAAAGCCACATGCATTCCCAAACAGAGTTTGGGAACGAGGGTGCGTAACGAAGACAAATACCTTATAGAGCATTATGTGCGCCAACCTGACAATCAATGGGGATGAAAATTCAATATTTTTTACAGACACTCCGCCATCTACGTCCTATCCAAATCTACGGGCGTTTGTGGTTTCGTATTCACCGCCCCAAACCTGATTTCAGGGCGGCACCACCGCTACGTCCACAATCAGGAAAATGGTGCGAGCCAGCACATCGCTTGCCCAGTTTGTTTTCTCCAATCCGTTTTCGTTTTCTCAATGAAACCCATGATGTAGAGAGTCCACGAGATTGGAATCATCCTGATTGGGAAAAATTGTGGTTATATAATCTACATTATTTTGATGATTTGAATGCTGAGGGTGCCAGCGAACGTGCGCACTGGCATTGCGCATTACTTGAGCGCTGGGTGCAAGAAAATCCGCCCGCCCACGGTAACGGGTGGGAGCCTTATCCACTTTCACTACGGATTGTCAACTGGATTAAGTGGGCATTGAATGGTCATGATCTCACGGATTCATGGATTCATAGTCTCGCCATTCAGGCACGTTACTTGTACAAGCGGCTGGAAATACACTTGTTAGGCAACCATTTATTTGCTAACGCCAAAGCTTTAGTATTCGCAGGGTTATTTTTTCAGGGCGCTGAGGCTGATAAATGGTTACGCAAAGGTTTATATTTATTGCGCCGCGAAGTGCCTGAACAAGTACTGGTAGATGGTGGGCATTTTGAACGCAGTCCCATGTACCATTGCATTATTTTGGAAGATTTGTTAGATATAATTAATCTGACGCAGGTTTATCATTTTCAAACGCCGTCTTGGGTGGACACAGTCCAACGTATGCGTAGCTGGTTAAAAGTCTTATGCCATCCTGATGGGCAAATTGCCTTGTTTAATGATGCTGCCTTTGATATTGCGCCTACTCCACAAGAACTTGATTTGTATGGTCAACGATTAGGACTTCGCGCAGTGGACAAAGCGGATTTAGGTGACAGTGGCTACATGCGTCTTCAGAATGAGGTAGCTGTCGCCTTGCTGGATGTGGGCGACATAGGTCCTGATTATTTACCTGGTCATGCCCATGCTGATACACTTTCTTTTGAGTTATCCTTATTTGGGCAACGGTTTTTAGTCAATTCAGGCACTTCTTGTTATGGTGTCAGTGCTGAAAGATTACGCCAACGTGCCACCGCTGCGCATAACACCGTAGTGATCAATGGACAAAACTCCTCAGAAGTATGGGGGGGATTTCGGGTAGCGCGACGTGCAAAACCATTTGGGTTAAAATGGGACAATAGCGGCAAAGTTTTATGTGCCCATGACGGTTATCAGCGTTTATCTGGAAAGCCAGTGCATTGGCGTGAATGGCGACTTCAAAAGCATGAATTAGTGGTACAAGATCGGATTGAAGGCTCATTTCAAGAGGCGATAGCATACTTTCATTTTCATCCCGCCGTCAGAGTTGAAGAGCAATTGGCTCAATTACCAAATGGACATAAAGTTAGTTGGAAAATTAAGGGGGGGGTTGGTCATGTAAAACCCTCTACTTACCACCCAAGATTTAGTGTGAGTGAAGCCAATTATTGTTTAGAAATTCAATTTGATGGCAGGGAGTTAGAAGTCATCTTTTGTTGGGATTAAACGATGCCAAAATCTATACTAGAACAAAAAAAAAGTTATACCTTTTCGGATTATTTTAAATTACCCTATCCAACCCGAGATGTGGTTGCTGAATTTGGTTATCAGTTTCAAGTGCAGAAACTTGAACTACCTGATTACACGGATAGAGCGTTAAATGTTGAAAAATTAACAGACACTTTTTATAAGAAATTACCTCATATCACATTGAATTCTGAAGCGGCAAAACGTGAGTTCTTTATCTCTCCTTTACTTTTTGAGTTACTTGATTATATTGACATTGATATAGATGTCGAGTATCCGATTAACATCAATGAAAGATTAAAAGGAAATATTGATTATCTCATACACGCATCGAAAGAGATTATTGTTATCGAAGCCAAAAATGCTGATATGGATAAGGGTTTTTCCCAATTAGCTGTGGAATTAATTGCGATGGATCATTATTTAGAAAATGATACCACTGATTTATTATATGGTGTGATCACAATAGGCGATGTATGGCGTTTTGGGGTTCTTGAAAGGTTCACAAAGAAAATCATAAAAAATATCGACGCATTTCTAGTGCCTGCACAGTTAGAAAAACTTCTATCCGTGTTATTAGGCATTCTCAATGAGCCACGAACCTTAACCCCGAAATAAAGTACAAATACTATTTCTTGAAGAAATAGTATTTGTTTTTATCTGCGAGCCTAATAAATTCACTCTCGTTCCTAGCAAAGGCGTCAATGCCATTAAGTTAATAAAAAAAACTTTAAAAACAAACTATTATACTGTAG
>CAYFOB010000379.1:642-4721 GCA_964344525.1 uncultured Thiomargarita sp. | reverse complement strand
AAAAGTAATCCTTGTAGTTATTTGTGGTTTTGGAACAAGAGTGCGTAACATCAATAAATAAATATTATGAAAAAAAAAATACCCTTAATTTTAATTGTAGATGATAATGCAACAAATTTGACAGCTGTGGGTGGTATATTAGCTGAAAATGGATATCGTCTGGCATTTGTAAATAATGGTACGAAGGCATTAGAGGCGAGCAAAACTAAATTGCCTGATTTGATTTTGTTAGATATTATGATGCCTGATATTAGCGGATATGTCGTTTGCCAACAATTAAAGCAAGATGTAAAAACCAAAGATATTCCAGTGATTTTTTTGAGTGGCAAAATAGAAAAAAGTGATGTGATTAAAGGCTTAGAATTAGGTGCTGTTGATTATATCACCAAACCATTCAATCGCAGGGAGCTAATGATTCGTGTTAGTACACATCTTGAACTCAAGGCTGCAAAGGAGGCACTCAAACAAAAACTTGATGAATTGAAACAAGCTAAAGAAGCCGCTGAAATAGCTAACCGTGCAAAAAGTGCTTTTCTTGCGAATATGAGTCACGAATTACGCACGCCACTGAACGGTATTTTAGGTTATACACAAATTTTCAAGCGCGATAAAAATTTAGATACTGAACAACAGCAAGGTATAAATATTATCCATCGCAGTGGTGAATATTTATTAACCCTGATTAACGATATTTTGGATTTGTCTAAAATTGAGGCTGAACGCTTGGAACTTTATCCAACTGATTTAAATTTGTGTCAGTTTCTCACAGGCATTATTGAATTGTTTAAGATGCGTGCTAAAGAAAAAGGGATTGCGTTTAATTATCAATGGCTTTCACCACTGCCTGCTGTTATTTATGCAGATGAAAAACGATTACGACAAATTCTTATTAATTTGCTGGGTAATGCGATCAAATTTACTGAACGAGGTGGGGTGTATTTTAAAATCGATTATTCTGATGAAAAATTTCTGTTTGAGGTGGAAGATACAGGCATTGGCATTGCGCCTGCTGCACTTTCTAAAATTTTTTTACCCTTTCAGCAAGCTGCAAATGCCAATTATAAAGATGAAGGGACTGGTTTAGGTTTATCAATCACTAAAAAATTGGTAGAAATGATGGGAGGAGAACTACAGGTAAAAAGTGTTTTAAACCAAGGTAGCACTTTTTGGACAAGGCTAGAATTGCCAAAAGTGTCTCATTTACCAATGCAAACTGGCGCAAGTGAGACACAAAGTATTGTTGGTTATATAGGTAGTAACCCTTTTAAAATTTTAATCGTTGACGATAAATGGGAAAATCGTTTAGTTTTGCGTCAATTATTGGTACCTTTAGGGTTTGAAGTGACAGAAGCAAAAAATGGTATTGAGGCGGTGGAGAAGGCGGTCAATATTCAACCAGATTTAATTTTTATGGATTTAGTCATGCCCTTCATGGATGGTTTCACAGCCACAAGTCAAATCAAAAAAGAACTGAAGCATGTCATAATAATTGCCATATCAGCCAGCGTTTTTGATTGTCACCAAACCCAAAGTAGCAAAGCAGGTTGTGACGATTTTATTGCAAAACCCATTCGGACTGATATATTATTTGAGCAATTGCAAAAATATCTCCGATTAGAATGGCGCTATGAGTCAAATTCTCCCAACACCACAAGCGCTGTATCAGAAACATTTTCTGTGGGTCCAACACCTGAACAAGCCGCTATTTTACTTGATTTAGCCAAGAAGGGAGATATTTGTGGTATTTGTGACTATGCGCAAAAACTTGAAGAATCTGATCCACAATTGCAACCATTTGCTCAAAAAATACATCAATTGGCGAAAGAACTAAATGATGACGAAATTTGTGAGATTGTTCAAAGGTATCAATAACGACATTTAGAATCTTTTGCTCGTATGAAATTCTTATCAGATTGGCAATTTTCCGTGGCTTTATTGGCGGCGCCAATGACCTGGTTTTTTTTAGGGCAGTACACAGCTTTTGAAAAGCCAGCGCATTTTTTCTTATTCGTGGTATTTTATCCAATTATTGAGGAGCTGGCTTTTCGAGGTGGGATTCAAAGTAGCCTTTATTCACAGACCTTTGGTCGTAGAAAAGTTGTTGGTATTTCCTTGGCCAATTTTGTGACTAGTCTACTTTTTACGGGATTTCATTTTTTTTACCATCCTCCCCTTTGGGCGAGCCTTGTTTTATTGCCCTCCTTGGTGTTTGGTTATTTTAGGGATAAATACCACAGCACTAAACCCTCTATTATTTTACATAGTTTTTATAATATGGCTGTTGTCTAAATAACTGATGTTACGCCGTTTTTTGGAACATGCAATAACTACAAGGATTATATTTAATTTTATCCCTTCTTAAATATAATCCTTGTAGTTATTAAGGTTTTTAATAAAAAAAAATCCACACACCAACATGCACACCCATCTCAACACCCTCTTACAACAACGCAAACAAACCAACCTCTACCGTACTCGCTTGACACACGGGGGCGCCCAAACACCAACATTACAGATAGATGGAAAAACTTATTTAAACTTTTGTAGCAACGACTATCTTGGCTTAGCCAATCATCCCCGCTTAATAGCCGCCTTACAACAAGGCTGCGACAAATATGGCGTTGGCAGTGGCGCGTCACATTTAGTCACTGGGCACACGCAGGCACATCACGCCCTGGAAAAAAATTTAGCAGCTTATACTGGGCGCGAGAGTGCCTTGTTATTTTCAACTGGATACATGGCAAATCTTGGCACCATCACCGCATTAGTCGGGCGGCATGATGCCATTTTTTTAGACAAACTCAATCATGCCTCATTAGTCGATGCTGCCTTACTATCACGGGCACACATTCACCGTTATCCGCATAATGATATGCAAGCCCTAGCACGCTTACTTGCCAAATCGACGGCACAACATAAATTAATTGTTACAGATGGCGTATTTAGCATGGATGGTGATATCGCCGATTTACCCAACATTGTTCAACTTGCAAAAACTTATCAAGCGTGGGTGATGGTAGATGATGCGCATGGCTTAGGCGTAATAGGAAAAACAGGGCGGGGTGCATTAGAAATGTACAACTTAGGAGTGGATGATGTACCTATATTAATAGGCACATTGGGCAAAGCTTTTGGCGTATTTGGTGCCTTTGTGGCGGGGGACAAATTATTGCTTGATACAATCGGCACGGAGCTATATTTACACCACCGCCCTGCCCCCAGCATTGGCAAAAGCGGTGCAAACAAGTTTAATCGTTGCTGACGAAGAAGGGTGGCGACGAGAATATTTGGATGAACTTATTACCCACTTTCGCGCAGCTGCTGCCAAAATGCCTTTAATGGAATCCTTCACACCGATACAACCGATTATATTAGGAGAATCTGAAAAAGCATTGGCAGCAAGTACGGCATTGTCTGAGCGCGGCATTATTGTCACAGCAATTCGCCCACCCACAGTGCCACAAGGAAGTGCGCGTTTAAGGATTACCTTATCTGCATCACATGAAAAAAATCAGGTGGATCAATTGATAGAAGAATTGGGAGCAATAATTACATAATTTACTTCAGTTATTAACATATCGACATAAAAAATGGGTACTTACGAAATAATAGAGATTAGACTTGTCCCTAAATAATTTTGAACTGTGATTTTTATGATTTATGTGATGAAAAAATAAGCATCAACACCCTCATAATAATCAGATCAATCACATAAATCACAGTTCAGATTATTTCTATTGGAGATTTATAGTCAAATTTAGAAAAGAAAACAATGGATAAATCATTCTTCTGCAAAGTACTTCCTACCTCTCGTGGGATGCGAATTTTCATCCTTATCTGGTTTGGACAAATGATTTCCCTCACAGGATCAGAACTCACCTTTTTCGCATTAGGTGTTTGGGTATACCAGAACACAGGTTCAGCTACCCAGTTTGCCTTGATTTATCTGTTTACTAAATTACCCGGCACTCTCTTGTCTTTAGTGGCTGGCGCTTTGGTAGATCGTTGGAGCCGTCGTTGGATTATGATTATCAGTGATACTGGCGCAGCGCTGAGTGCCCTCATGATAGCCTTATTGT
>CAYFOB010000379.1:0-632 GCA_964344525.1 uncultured Thiomargarita sp. | reverse complement strand
GTTCATCACAGAGACACTTGAAATCTGGCACATTTACCTTATTTGCAACTGTGATTTTGGTAAAAAACTAACAGGCTTTAGGGTGGAAAATTATTTTATAAGCACATAAGTTATTTCACTGCCATATCGTACCGCACTTCGCTAAGCTGGGGACTCCAAAATGTGGTAAAATTTGTGAGTGGGTACTTAGAGTTGTTGCAAAATAAAACCTCCGATTTTTATTTTGAAGACCAAAACTGTGCCCACTTCAATACGATTTTCGTTCACTCGCCTGCGCTGCTAGATGACAATAAAAAAATCAATAGAACAAGATTCATTTAAGGTGATTTTTTAGAAAAAATATACCATCAAAAGGTGTTAGAAATACTATTTTTTGAAAAAATAGTATTTCTTTTGCTTAAAAAGCAGGTATATTCTTTTAAAGAAATCACCTCAGGTGAAAAAAGAAAAATTGCTTCAAATTTAACACCCCAGTTGCAAACCCCGTTTGGCCAAACAATTAGTGTTTGATGTTTTGGGTGTAAAAATCAACATTGGACTTAAATTTTGCTGATTGTACCAAAGTATTTTGAAAGTATGAAGGAGATAGCATAAATGAAGAAAAATATTGACTGTGTCATTGTAGGCTATCT
>CAYFOB010000378.1:4412-4737 GCA_964344525.1 uncultured Thiomargarita sp. | reverse complement strand
TCAACAGGTTATTTCTTCAATGATTGTAATCGCTTGTTGAACCGATTTAACCCAACTAAATTGTTCAGCCCGTTCCAACCCTTTTTGACGCATATTTTCTTGCAAGGTTTTATCCTTAATTAACAGTTCAATTTGACTAGCAATTTCTTTCAGATTATAAGGATCACAATAAATAGCAGCATCACCACACACTTCAGGGAGAGAAGTGCAATTAGAAACAATAACCGGACAACCACAAGCCATCGCTTCTAGTGGGGGAAGCCCAAAACCTTCATATAAAGAAGGATAAATAAAACACAAAGCCTGTTCATAAAGTGTTCGTAGC
>CAYFOB010000378.1:0-4391 GCA_964344525.1 uncultured Thiomargarita sp. | reverse complement strand
ACCCAAATGTTTAACAAACGAAGGCAAAGAAATCTCAGTTTGACTATAAACCTGTGAATTTTGACCACCAACAATAACTAAGTTAAAATCAACGTGTTCGATATTTTCAACCGCTCGCACTATCACTTGAAAATTTTTATTTTTAGTCAAAGTACTAACGGCTAAAACATAAGGTTTATTCCCGATTGCCTTTTCCTCTAAAATAGCGACTTCACGGGAAACTGATAAAATATGTTCTTTTCCTTCACAAACGATTGCTATCTTTTCAGGATTAAGTTTACAATAACGAACCAATTCCTTTTTTGAAAAAACAGAAACGGTAACCACCTTTTTGACAACGCGCCCAAGAATCGGAAGTAGCATTTTATACCAAAAACGAAATGCAAAAGAATAGCTTTGTGCTAAAGCAAACACGCGTGCATCGTGAATAACCACAACTTGATTTATTTTTAATAAAGGTCCCGTATTACACAAACAAAGCAATAACCCATTTTTTGCATAAAATGGCAATTCAAATTGCTCCCATAAATGTCCGGTCAAAATCCCAATTTTTTGAATTGGGATATGTTTTAAATTTAATTTTGATTGAATATTTTGGGGGGCTAACAGGACAAATGAGTATTTGGTATTCATTTGCCCTGTTTCAATGAAATAATCTAATGCTTTAACAAATTCTGTGGCATAACGTTGAACACCGGTTAATGATTGTGACAGGAAGCGGGCATTAATAAATATATTCACGTTTTGATCTCGTTTTGCGCTCATAAGCCAGTTGGTGATATGCAAGTCCCAAAAATATCCAAACAGATAAATACGAAAATTCTGGGACTGAAATCATCGCAGTCACATAAATGACAATAAGTGACAACTTAATACCATTATTTCGCAAATTATTTCTAAGCACCAAAATGGGATAAAAAAAGACTATTGTAAATATAAAAAAACCAACTATCCCAATATTCACCAATAGCGTTGACAAAAGATCCGTCGAGCGCACTGTGCCAAATCCCAAACCCACAAGTTGATTCCACATATTTAATTGAGCATAATAAGTCATATGATCAACAAAGGTAGCAAACCGAGCAATTCCAGAGTAAGATTGGAGTGTCAATTTTTCAACAACCTGTGTGTGGAAAATGGTTTGTACTTCCGCTTGAAATATAAACATTAATACTAGCACAACAATTACAAGGATAATCATCCCATACAACCACTTTTTCGTCACCTTAGCAAAAATTGGAAAAAAAATCAGGTATAACAAAATACCTAACATAGCAGTTGTAGAGGTAGACAACAGCAATGTGGCAAATAGTAAGTAGGCTATTTTGTATTTTTCTGTGTGGAGTGCATAAATACAAAAAGGCAACACGGAAAAACTATACATTGACGGTTCTCCTGTGAGGCTTTTAAGTCTCAGAATACTTATTCCTCCAACATTTAGAGTTTGAAACGAACTAGAGGATTGAATATATTCACCGTGTCCTAATCTTCTGTTACTCAAAAAATCACCATTTTCTCCAAAACTCAAAAAGTATAGTATTTCATAGAGACCATAAAATGCTAATAGCCCCGCGCCAATAAAAAGATATTTGTCCCATAATTCTTCATTATAAAAATTTTTGATGTATAAAAAAGTCAAAAATCCTGCCAGTAAGTAAAGTGATTGGGTAAATAAAGTTTTTCTAAAATGCAAGCGAGTATCTGTCGGATCAATTAATATTATGTATTCAAACGTAATATAAGAGAATGCATTACCCAATTGGCTTAATAAGGTCAGAAATAAATAAAAAAAAACACAAATAACCATTAAGGTTATATAATTGTTTCTTTTCTTCGCAAAAAACAAAACAACTATTGGGGATAGTAAGGCAAAAATATAGCCTAATGTAGCCCCCTTTGCTGGTAATACTACCACTGATGTCACTAATATTGATGGTGCCCACAATAAGAAATATAAATCTATACGGGAAAGTTGAGCTCTTTTAATAGTTTCTTCACATTTTTCAGTAACAGGAATGTTTAGCTTTTCCATCTTTATTCCAAGATCATTTTTACAATTTTCAAAGCTCTACCAAACTGCCTTCTTTTAATTCTAATCAAAAAAGAAATAAAAAAACTTAAATATAATCCAAACCGATTTTTCAAATATTTTTTGCTAAATTTGAGTCTATTTTTTAAATTCAAAAGATCACCGAATTCCGTTTTGTTATTTTTATTTTTGTTAGTCGCTCCTATCGCAGCTCCCTCCTTGTGGTATACGATTGAATCAGTGGCAATGGTTAATTTTAAATGATGATTTCTAGCATTAAAGCAGTAATCAACTTCCTCATAGTATAAAAAATATTCTTCTGGTAATAATCCAATAGTTTCGATACATTTATTGGAAATTAAAAAAGAAGAACCGACAACATAATCCAATTGTTCTTGAATTTCATTTTTTTTTATAATGTGATAAGTTGTTCCCAAAAAACTATTTACATGCCCACCAAAAGCTTGAATTGTTTTAGGTGTATTAAAATAGTATAATGCAGTACCCGTGATATCACTTTTATTTTTGCTTGCGTATTTAATCAGTTTTTCAAGCGTATTATTTTTAATAACGGTATCATTATTTAATAACCAAATATATTCAAAATCATTTTGTTTAATAGCATATTTCATGCCAATATTATTACCCGCCGCAAATCCCCCATTTTCATCAGATTGAATGAATATAATTGAAGCGCCTATGACTTCATTTAATGCTTCTGTTTTGGTATAAAAGACAGAATTGACTGGCTTTTTAACAGGCGGAAAATATAATTTTTTTAAAGCACAATTCATAGGATGCCAAACGTTCAATTTTCCTTCAGCCCAAGCTTTGAAATATTCCATAGAATTGTTTGGAGAATGATTATCTACCACAACGCAGTGATAATTTAAATAATCATTCCTTAAAATACTTTCCAAACAGTCTATTGTATCCGCCCAGCCGTTATAGTTTAAGATAATGATGTAAACTTTTGGTTGCATTTTAACGTCTTTCTGCTAGGTTTATTAACTTTTCTGCTAAATATTTTCTCGTGTATTTTCGTAAAATGTCTTTTGATATAACCACTGCTTTTTTTGAACCTTCAGTAAGCAGGTTTTTAAGAGCGTATAAAATTTTTTGATCATCGTTTCCAAAACTTTTTCCTGCCTTGTGCTGCTCAATCAATTTTCCAGCGCCCATTTTATTGCTGACACCTATTCCCCAAATTGGCGTACCTGAGCAAAGATATTCAAATAACTTTCCAGTCAAAATCCCATCCTCATTATTAACTTCTAAAAAGAGCAATACATGAGCATCTCTTTGCATGCGAAGTGCATTTTCGCGTGCTATAAATCCACCATCCTTCACATATTCTTCAAGCCCATACAGGACAATTAATTCTCTTAAATTAGCCATATCCCCCCCCACAAATAATACTTCAAGTCGTTTGAGAAGATTAATATCTTGGCTGTTTTTTAATTGAGCAATTGCCTTAAAAAGCGGACTGGGATCTCGTTTACCCCTATAACAATTCGAACTTTTTTATCCTCAAAAATAGCGCTTTTTGAAATATGGTTTAAATCATCAGTGTCAAACCCATTTTCAATCACATAGACTTTTTGAACAGATAATCTTGACTGTAAAGCATTTTTTAATGGTTCGCTCACTGTTGTTATAATATCAGCAGCTTCATTATATTTTTTTTCTAGGTTTTTTTCCAAAATTGTAAAAGGAAACAATCCTTTAAATAAATGACTTTGTGTCCACAAATCACGGTAATCTGCGATCCATTTTTTTGTCAAGCCTCTTTTTTTTAATTCATAAGCAATGGAATGACAAACATAAGGTCCATGGGTGGAGACTATCAAATCCCATTTTTCATGCTCAACAGCTTTAATGGCTGAAGTTTTCCATAAATCATATATATCAGGCATTCTTGCAGAACAAGCTAAACCTCTTTCTTTTCTTTTTTCATTTATCCATATAAGTATTTTTTTTATTGAGCTTGCATTTGAAGTATTCTTTTCAAAATTGTTTATTTGGTTGGTTTTTTTACCTAAGATTTTGGCACGTAAACGTTTTATTTTTTCAATGATGCCTATTTGAGTTTTAATAACTTCAAAACCATCCATAACTAGGTTTAAGTTAGTGCTTTTATAAGTTTTGTCTGTTGTAAGCACCACCACTTCATGCCCCATTGCCGCCCAATATTTTGCCCAACTATAGGAACGCAACGAAGCAATTGAATTTTCTGGTGGAAAATAATAGCTAATAATCAGTATTTTCATTTGAGATTTTCCCTTTTTTTTTAACTACAAACTTTTGTTCCTACAGTCGCAAAGCGGCCGCTTTGCCTTAACTTAATGGCAATGTCTCCAAG
>CAYFOB010000377.1:2496-4750 GCA_964344525.1 uncultured Thiomargarita sp. | reverse complement strand
GTAATCCTTGTAGTTATTTATGGTTTTGGAACAAAAATGCGTAACATCAATTAATTAATCAAATACCACAAGGATTTTTACAGCATGTCTAGTACACAAACGACTTGTCCCTACTGCGGAGTAGGTTGTGGCGTTATCGCACAAATTGATGAAAGTATAACCATTCAACCTGACAAAACACATCCTGCCAATTTTGGGCGCTTATGTTCTAAGGGAATGGCTTTGGGGAATACACTTAGCTTGGAGGGGCGCTTGTTGCATCCTGAGCTACATGGAGAAGAGTGCAGTTGGGAAACCGCATTAGATAAAGTCGCAAGCGATTTTCAACGTGTTATTACACAGCATGGTCCTCAAGCCGTTGCTTTTTATGTGTCTGGGCAATTGTTAACTGAAGATTATTATGTCGCCAACAAATTGATGAAAGGCTTTATCGGAGCAGCCAATATTGATACCAATTCTAGATTATGTATGTCTTCAAGCTTATCTGGCTATAAACGCGCTTTTGGTAGTGATACTGTTCCTGGTAATTATGAAGACTTTGAGCAAGCCGATTTAATCGTATTAGTGGGCAGTAACTTGGCATGGTGTCACCCAATTTTATTCCAACGCATTTCTGCCGCTAAAGAAAAACGCCCCAAAATAGTCATCATTGATCCGCGCCACACGCCAACCCGCGAAATTGCTGATACGCATTTAGCGATCAAATCTGGTAGCGACGCTTGGCTATTTAATGGCTTATTAGACTTTCTGCGTCGTAACGATTACTTAGATTATGACTTTTTAGAAAATGCCACAGAAGGATTTGCCTCAACATTGCAGGCTGCGCGAAAATCAAGTGGCTCTGTTCCTACAGTTGCCCAACAATGTGGATTGAAAGAGGAGCAAGTCATCAACTTTTTTCGCCTATTTGCACAAAGCGAAAAAGTCGTTACCCTTTATTCACAAGGCGTTAATCAATCCAGTTGTGGCACCGATAAAGTCAATAGCATCATCAACTGTCATCTTGCGACTGGGCGAATCGGCAAAGTGGGCACCGGACCATTTTCTATGACAGGGCAACCTAACGCCATGGGGGGGCGCGAAGTGGGCGCATTAGCAAACCAATTAGCCGCGCACATGGATTTTGCGCCTGAAGATCGCGCCTTGGTGCAAGAATTTTGGCAATCTCCACAGATTCCGGCTGAGGCAGGACTGAAAGCCGTTGATTTATTTGCAGCTGCAGCCAAAGGTGACATTAAAGCTGTGTGGATTATGGCAACCAATCCTGTCGTCAGTTTGCCAGAGACGGAAAGCATTAAACAAGCACTCACACAATGTGAATTAGTAGTCGTTTCCGATTGTGTACGACAAACAGATACCACCGCTTTTGCCCATGTTTTGTTGCCCGCACTGGCATGGGGAGAAAAGGACGGCACGGTGACTAATTCAGAGCGGCGTATTTCTCGGCAACGGGCTTTTTTAGACGCGCCCGGAGAAAGCAAGGCAGATTGGTGGATAATCAGTCAAATCGCGCAACGCATGGGCTATGCAAAACAATTTGCCTATCACTCACCCGCAGACATTTTCCGCGAACATGCCGCCTTATCAGGCTATAAAAATAATGGCACTCGCGATTTTGATCTGAGTGGATTATTGCCTCTTTCTGACACAGAATATCAAACCCTAAAACCGATACAATGGCCTATCTGTCAACCAAGTCGCCAAAGCGCTGGCAACTGTGGCGGACTCAGAGGCACGCCACGCCTATTTGGCGATAGATATTTTTATACCAACAGTGGCAAAGCACAACTAATTAGCATTACGCCACGTTTACCAATCAATTTGCCCGATGTCAAATTGCCGCTGATACTCAACACAGGACGTGTCCGCGACCAATGGCACACCATGACGCGCACCGGCAAATCAGCACGCTTATTGAGACATATTGGCGAATCCTATGTTGAAATCCACCCAGATGATGCGACAAACATTCTCGACGGTAGCTTAGTCGAAATCACCAGCCGCTTAGGCAAATGGATAGGACGCGCAAAAATCAGCGACACACAAAAAATCGGCAATGTTTTTGTGCCAATGCATTGGAATGCTCAAAATAGCAGCAGCGCTAAAATCAATGCACTGATAATGCCCACCACCGATCCCATTTCAGGGCAACCAGAATTTAAACATACCCCAGTACGTATTGCCCCCTTTAGCCCCGCATGGCAAGGATTTGTGTTATCAAAACACCCCCTGACTTTACCCACCGAACACATTG
>CAYFOB010000377.1:0-2466 GCA_964344525.1 uncultured Thiomargarita sp. | reverse complement strand
AAATCCTAAGTGACAACAACATTTGGCGCTATGAACTGGCAGGCAACACCCGCCCTAATAACTGGGCAGATTGGGTACACGAACATTTAGGCGCAAACTTGGAATGGCTAGAATATCAGGATCGTGCCACCGGGCGCTATCGTTGTGCCAATATTATAGACGGACGATTAAACATTTGCGTTTTTGTAGGACAAGACGAAAATTTACCGACACGTAACAGCTTAATCGCCCTATTTGCCAGAGATAGCTTAACGCCTGCAGAACGCATGGGTTTATTGACAAGACACACCGATGAAAACACAGACAACATCATTTGCTCCTGTTTTAACGTTGAACGCAATGCACTGCTAAAAGGAATTTATGAACAAGGCTTGAATACGCCAGAAAAAATAGGCGAAGTGTTGCAGGCGGGGAGCAACTGTGGTTCGTGCATACCGGAGCTAAGGGCTTTGATTAATAAAGTTTCTGGTAAGCGCTAAATGTATACTGCGCACCGCCAGAATAAAATTCTAATTCAGACGGCGCAAAAATCTGTCCCAAAGTTTGGACTCCTAATCCAAGGAGTCCAAACAATTAACTGTGAACTTTCGAGTAACCTGGAAATTGGAGCGAACCTGCACTAGATAAACTCTGTTTCACTTTCTGAACCATATGCATGACTGGGCATACAATAGGCTCACCGGTTACCAAATTCTTTATTTGCACACTGTTTTCTGAAAACTCATTTTCCCCTGCAATAATAGCTATTTTGAAGCCTTTTTTATTGGCATACTTTAGTTGATTGCCAAGACGTGCCTTTTCAAGATAAACTTCTGTAGAAATACCAGCGTTGCGAAGTTCAGTTCCCATACGTAGGTAGTCGCTGGTTCTGTTTTCGTCCATAGAAGTCACCAGCACAGGTGCCACAGTTGCAGCACCCACTTTCACTATTCCAGCTTTGATTAAACGAGACATTAAACGAGTTAAACCAATAGATACACCAACACCGGGCAACTTATCATCGGTAAAATGGCTTGCGAGATCATCAAATCTGCCACCAGAACAAATACTACCAACTTGGGGATGATCCACTAGCACAGTTTCATAGACTGTTCCCGTATAATAGTCAAGTCCACGGGCAATACTTAGATCTAGTTTAAAATAATCTTCAGGAACGCCAAAATCCCGAATACCTTTCACGACTGTGGTTAATTCTTTAACGCCTTGGGAAAATTTTTCGTTGATTTGAATCATGCTATTTAATTTTGTTAGCATCTCATCCGTTTTGAGTTCATCTCCCAAAAAGTCTACCATTTGCTGTGCAGTGGTTTCATCAAAATTGGTATCTTTAGTCAGCTCGCTAACGACGGCTTTGGCACCAATTTTCTCCCGTTTATCAATGATCCGCATGACATCATTCATTTGATCGGTGGGGATAGCAAAAGATTGAAAATAGCCCTGAAGAATCTTACGGTTGTTGATTCGAATCACAAAAGGGCCAATTTTCATCTCACGAAAGATTTGATAAATAATACTCGGAATCTCGGCATCAGTTAAAAGACTGAGAGAACCTCTACCTATGACATCAATGTCACATTGATAAAATTCACGAGAACGCCCTGCTTGTGTTCGCTCTCCACGCCAAACTTTTTGAATCTGGTAACGACGAAAGGGGAAAGAGAGCTGGTTTTTGTGCATAGCCACATAACGTGCCAGTGGCACGGTTAAATCAAAATGAAGGGCTAACTCTGTGTTTGGATCTTCACCCTTCTCGGCTGCCAAACGAGAAAGTGCGTAAATCTCCTTCTCATTGCCACCTTTTGAAGTCAACACCTCTTTTCGTTCTACAGCCGGCGTTTCAATAGGCGAAAAACCGTAACGCTCATAACCACCACGAACAATATCAAGTGCCTTCATAAAAAGGATTTGTTCTTCTGGTAAAAACTCAGGAAAACCGCTGATAGGTGTCAATTTCATCATTTATCCTTGTTAAAAAAGATAAATAATGGGGATTATATCCTTTTTTACAAGGATATAAGTAGCTGACTGACGAGTCCAAGTGACGGTAGGCGCAGCGGCTGTTCCTCGGGCTGTAGCCCCACGAACCGCCACGCTGCAGCTGGTCTGAGATATTGTTTGTAGATTTGGATAATATCGGTTGTTTATTTTTTTCTCCTTTTCCAAAGCCGTTACCTTAGCTGTCAGCTCTGCCGCAATATTTGGTTTAACTTGATCAATTTCTTCTTGATAAAGATCACGAAAAATCAAATCCAAAATATCATCAGGAATGCCACAATAACGAAAATTATTTGAACCTTGGCTGATTAAATCCCCATATTCAAGCGTGCGAAGCATTCCCAAGCGGGAGCTTGGGAACGAGGCTGCGTAACATCAGTTAGTAAATACATCCGATACTAATTTTCCAAATTGCCAGACTTCTCCATCTGTTACGATTCCATAAACCTTCGAATTTTCATTTTTACTGAG
>CAYFOB010000376.1:0-4753 GCA_964344525.1 uncultured Thiomargarita sp. | reverse complement strand
GGTTATCCTTTATTAAAAGTAATCCGTGTAGTTATTCATGGGTTTTAGAAATAGGGTGCGTAACATCAGTTATTAATTGAAGTACTACATATGAAGGTGGATACACCAGACTTATTTTGTCTGCAAAATTGTAAATTAGTAGACCGCTTGACTCTGTTTTGCAGCAACAAGAGCAACGAAGTAGTTGACCTGTTTTATGCGATAAGCGATTGTCATGGTTGGGTGAAGAGTACTGATAGGGAGGTTAGAGTACGTTTGGAACCTCTTCAATAGCCAACGCGCAGGGCAGCACTGGAACAGTTGTGCCGGTGGTTGACCTCGCTCGCAGCAAAAACTTTTATCATGCTTTAAATTGTCGAAAACATTGATTAGAAAATTCCAACATAAGGAGTATCATAATGTTACTAAGTTGTAACAAGTTAAATCTCAACCCAGCTAATCATACCGCTGGGAACAAAAAACTGGCGTTACCTAGCGGTAAACGCTTGTTATCTTTGATGATAAGCCAAGTGTTGGCGTTGGGCGCGGTACCCCATATTGCCCATGCAGTTACAATTGGTGTTGATGGCAACACACAAGAAGTTACAATTTCCAACCCCAATGGCATTAATAACGGCAACTGTACTTTGGGTGAGGCGATTTTGGCTGCCAATAGTGACGCTGCTGTTGATAATTGTCCTGCTGGCTCTGGGGCGGATACGATAGAATTGCAATCATCAATGACTTACACCCTGACTAACGCTTTCAACAACAGTAATGGCGGTAATGGTCTGCCTTCGATCCGTAGTGAAATTGTTGTTAATGGTAACAATTCTATCATTGAGCGGGATGTGGTAGCACCTGACTTCCGTATTCTCTCCGTTTCCAGTGCTGGTAATCTGACCCTCAATAAGGCAACAATCCGAAACGGTTCGACTAGTGGCCTCGTTAATGGCGGTGGCATCTACAACAGTGGAACGTTGACAATCAACGACAGTGCCATATCAGAGAACACTGCTTACGGAGATGCCGGTGGTATTATAAATTCTGGCTCTGGAACCTTGATGATTACTAACAGCACTCTTTCGGACAATCACAGCACTAATTTCAGTGCCGGCGCCCTTAAGAATGAAGGAGGAATTGTGACTATTCTCAATAGTACTTTCTCGGGGAACACGGCTTCCTATAATGGCGGCGCCATTCGGAATAGGAGCGGAGGCACAATGACGATTACCAATAGCACTTTCTCGGGGAACGGTGCTTGGGAAACCATTGAAAATCATAGCACACTACACCTCCAAAACACCATCATTGCCAACAGCATCAGTGGAAAAGACTGCGACAATCGTGGTACCATCGCCACTAATACGAAAAACCTGATTGAAGACGGCTCATGTGGTGCGGAGTTCTCTGGCGATCCCAATCTAGGCTCCCTAACCGACAACGGTGGACCAACTAAAACTCACGCCTTATTGCCCGGTAGTTTTGCAATTGATGCCGGTGATAATAATGTCTGCCCCGCCACCGATCAACGTGGTGTCACCCGTCCGATCAATGGTATCTGTGACATCGGTGCTTATGAAGAAGGCGCGTATGTCGAACTGCCCACTTTGAACGTCCAATCCACCCTTGGTGGCCAAATCAAGTTAATCGCAAAACCAGAATCGGGTTATAAATTCTTGGGATTTGAGTGTCCTGAAGGCTCACCCCCCGGTGGTAAGAAGGAGACTTGGGTAACTGGAAATGGTAGCATGGACTGTGTAGCCATCTTTTATCTGGACGGAGCAGAGACAACGCTAACGGTGAGTGTCATAGGTTCCGGTACCGTAGTGGATAAAAAGTTTAAAGAGATAGCTTGCCCTAGTGATTGCGAGGGAACCTACCAGATTGGTAGTCAGGTCACTTTAATAGCCAAACCAGCCAAAAAGTTGACACAGTGGACAGGTGACTGTGAACCGGTTATGAACAAGCCAACCAAAGCCAGAGTCATTATGAATGAAGAAAAATCCTGCACAGCTCATTTTGAATAAGGCTTCGTGGCACTGAAAAGCGTGTTATTTGGGTTGATGGCTTTTGCTATGGTGCATCCATCAACCGTTGCTATAGTAATCCTATTTGATTTGTGGAATAGACATGATAAAATAGTAAAAAAAAACATATTTTCATTAAAGAAGAAATTTTTAATACAAACAGGAACCATTTATGTTAAATTTAGAAGAAATTATAGCTAATTCTAAAGATACCAGAGAAGTGAAAAGAGCTTTGGCTGTCAAAATGCTTATTCAAGGATTTTCTGTTAGTCAAGTAGAAGGCGTTTTGCAAGTAAGTGATTCCTTTATCAGCAAATGGAAATTGATTTATGAAGCAGAAGGAGCGGAAGCTTTGTTGTTGAAATATAAAGGAAAAAAAAGTTATTTGGATGATGACTCTAAAAAAAAAGTTATTTCATTTCTTAAAAAGAAAAAAACTTTTAGTGTAGAAGATTTAAGAGATTATTTGGAAGACAAATATCAGGTAATTTATAAATCTAAACAATCCTATTATGAGCGGTTAAAAGAAGGAGGATTAAGTTGGAAAAGAAGTGAAAAAGTAAATCCAAAACGAAATGAGAGTGTTGTTGAACAAAAAAGACAAGAAATTCAAAACATTTTTTCAGTCCTAAGTGAAGAAATCAAATCAGGAGAACTGGCTGTTTTAATAGCTGATGAATGTCATTTATTATGGGGTGACACAACGGGTTATGTCTGGGGAAAACGCAATGAAAAAGTAGAAGTTCCAATTGTCAATCAAAAATCCCGTCAAACTTATTATGGAGCGGTAGATTATTTGACCGGGGAATTTTTCTTAAAAGCTTATCCTCAAGGAAATGGGATTTATACAGTTTCATTTTTAAAAGAACTACTAGAACATCGAAAAGAAACGAAACTCATATTAATTTGGGATGGTGCAACTTATCACAAGGGGGAAGAAATGCAAAAATATTTAGAAGAAGTAAATGGTACACTTGATGAAAAAGACTGGCGTATTTCTTGTGTTTTATTGGCACCACATGCCCCCGATCAAAATCCGGTTGAAGATATTTGGTTTTTGGTCAAAACTTTTTTGAGAAGACATTTTTTTGAAAATAAAACATTTGCACAAGTCAAGGACAGTTTTTTTAATTTTCTGAATGGTCAAGTTTTTGATTTCCCAAAGTTATCATTGTTTGCTTCTTGATTTCCACAAATGAAATAGGATCACTATAGAGCGATAGCTAAACCACAATTTTCAATAGATTTACTAAAATATCAATAACATGGATAAAAAACTGGAGAACAAGGGGATATATCATGAAGAGGCATTTGATTGGAATTAACCAACCAAGCTAAACAGCAGGTAGAAGAACTGGCCGCCGCGTTTAACCAAACTCTGCCTAGCGTGATAAAAGTGCATGGACACACAGATAGCCAAGCTTTCAAGGGAATTACGGATCGATCTGAAAATGACCGCCTTAATCTCAAATTATCCCAACGGCGGGCTTTAGCAGTGAAAAGGGAATTAGCAGCGCGAGGTATTCCGGAGAAGCGTATTCAGACGCGGGGATATGGATCGAGACAGCCGCTAGATAAAGGTTTTTCCAAAACAGCTTATGCCAAAAATCGGCGGGTGGAGATTGAATCAGTGGATTAATATCCGTTTTTTAATTGAGCCTCACATTTTTTAAAGCAAAGCATCGTCTAATTATGTAGACCTTGAATAATGGTACGCGATGACTCTTATAAAAGTGACATAGGGGACTGAGATTAACACACTCTCGTGTCTCTGAGTAGAACGGTAAAATATCGGTCATTAACCACCACATGAGGATAGATTAATGGTTTTGGATTGGATTACTGATTTTTGGTATGAGCTTGCTAGACGGGATTTGTAATCCAGTCCGTAACGTCTGGCACCGCTCTGTGTTGAAATTGTAAAAATCAACATGGATATGTCAGTTTATGGTATGATCACAAATATGCGCTTAAAAAAGTGACTCATAATCAAATAGATCATTACCTGTGTGTATAAAATCCCAACTCAAGAGGAGATACATTATTAAAAAGCAGACAATTCTTACTTTTCTTGCAATCGTATTATTTTCGGTACTGTTGCTGGATTGTACTAGCGTAAAGCGCCGCGAAAGTACACATAAGATATCCCCAATAACTCCCTCATCATTTCGTGTTCCCTTTACGAAATGATGAGGGCGAAGAAATATCGGATGATAAAATTATTACGCCAAGCCTATCAAAGGCGAAATTAACGTGAAGTACGGTGATGAATCCGTCTATGCGAACTTTACGAGAATGATGGGAAATTATCGCTTCTATGATGAAAAAGAAGCAAAAAAATATGATATTAAAAAGGATCGTATTTTTGCGCTAAAACATAAAGACAAGTCAATACCCGTTAAAATTACGGTTTATCCATACCGCGATGGCTCAAAGGTTATCTATGAATTTGAATATTCATATTCAATCAGCGGAAAAAGTGGCAGTTCATATAGCCAATCTGAACTTGATGCTTTGATAGCTGAAATTAGTCGAGTTGCAACTGATTAGTAATCCCTGTAGTTATTTGTAATGACTCGTTTTCTATTCTAATTCGTTGTACTCGATTGTGTACGAGTGCTGCAAGAGAATTTTCTAAAAATGTCAAGCACTAAAAACTTGATCATCGAGTATAAGCAAAATAGAACTAACACGCTTAGCCATTTATATTTTGTCCTTGCCCGTTTCGGAACGTAAGGCGCGTT
>CAYFOB010000375.1:0-4763 GCA_964344525.1 uncultured Thiomargarita sp. | reverse complement strand
GTGCCCACCTGCTGCGGAACGCAGAGCGCACGACCCCATGGTTGACGAACCAGTCGCCGCCGCGCTTGGTTAAACGAATATTTTTTGCATTATTTTTGCTTGTACATCTATTTTCTTCACCGTTGTATTTATTTGTATACATTGAGCAAGTCCACTCCCAAACATTACCCGCCATATCATACAATTTAAAAAGATTTGGCTCAAAAGAACCTGCAGGTGCGGTGTATTTAAAATGGTCACCACAATAACGATTGGCGCAATTGGCTTTATTTGGCACAATTTCATTACCCAACCAATACTTAGTATCTGTACCTGCCCGCGCCGCATATTCCCATTGCGCTTCAGTAGGCAAACTATATTTTTGCCCAGTTTGCTCACTCAACCACTCAGCATAAGCTTGAGCATCATACCAACTAACATTAATAACTGGACGATTACCACGTCCCCAATCTTGATCACTTGGTTTTTCTCTACCAGTCGCTTCAGCAAATTTATCATATTCCTCAAAAGTAATTTCGTACCGCCCCATAGCAAAGCGAGACACTGATACTTCGTGCACAGGTTGTTCATTATCATTACCACCGCCCTGAATATCACCCATACGGAAAGTACCCGCAGAAATCATCACCATTTCTGGTCCTAAACTGCCATCTTTGAGCTTATCCTGAAAAACTTCCCAATCTTGAACAGGGATTGAGGTTTTTTCTGGAGTATTTTCAGGAAAATTAACCCAAACTAGCGCACCAACCACAACAACACTCAATATCACTCCAAAAGCCTTTAAGTTTTTGATGGGTCCATGAAGGTTTTTCATTTCGTTTAACACTTTTGTCTTCCTTTTAAAAAGAATTTCAGATTGCAAACCTGACATGTTAATTTAGCATTTTTTTTTTATCAAAATGTAACATATAAATAATTTTATTGTTATGACAAATTTTTTTATATTTTAGAAATATTGATCATCGAGTATAATGTTATTGGTTTTTAATAAGAATATCAAATACCATTGCTGATTGTAATTGTATTAGGATTCCGTCATCCAGAAAGACGGACTGATAGTCAATTTTTTTGCTATAAATAGTAATCAGTACTTTGCACTTGGATTATAAAGAAACAAATGAACGAAACCAAAAGAAAAATACTCAAATTTTGCATTGACAAGAAACGAAATATTACGATTTCTGAAATTGCACAAGCGCTAAATATTAGTCACAAAACGGTGCAAAAATATCTACGTGATTTTAAAAACGCAGGCAGAATTGCACAATTTCAGATTGGGGAACAAGATAAAGGACAATATCAATTAATAAGTCTCAAAAACTATTTTGACAACTACTTATTTGTCTATAAGCAAGAACAATTAATTGGTTATCTGAATTTTGATAAGGGATTATATCAATTTGCCTACGACAGTTATTATTTGTGTCAACCTAAAGCTGTGGCTTTGTCCCCAACAATGGATTTGACTGAAACAATTTTGGAAAGTGAAAAATTTCATGTTTTTGAACAACTTATTCCAGAAGGAGCCGATAAAAAACTATTAGAAATTAAAGCCAATTCTGCTAATGATTTTGATTTGCTGCCTTGTTACACCATATTTATGGTGATTTTCAATTTTCAAAAACGCCTCTGAAATTCGAGAAGCCTTATTCCCACCAACTTCTTTATGCAGATATCAAAGATCAACTTCTTGGACAAAATACTTTTCCTAATATTTTAGAAAAAGAAATTCACATTGATGATAAAATACTCTTTCCTGACATAAATGGACATGTCAGCAAAATTTTTCCACCATCAGGATTATCCGGTTATCAACATAAATTTTCAGTTGTTTTAAAAAACAATATCATACGGCAAGCTAAAGCAAATGAAAACGCCTATTTTTTTATAAAACCGTATCATCAAGCGGATAGAAATGATGTTTCTTATTTTCCACATTTAGCCATTAATGAACATCTGTTTATGACTTTTGCCAAAAATGAATTAGGTTTTGAGGTTCCTTGGACTGGCATCGTCAAACGACAAACAGATAGTGAATATCATTATATTGTCAAGCGTTTTGACAGATATAACGGCTATAAATTTGCTTATTATGAATTTGCAACATTACTCGGATTGGATAGTGAACACAAATATAAAATGAGTTCAGAAAAAATGTTTAAGCGAATTAAAAAAGTTTTAACATTATCCAAAGAACGTTTAATTCTCCTCAGCTATTATTTTTATTCAATGCTTATTGTCCATGAAGATATGCACACCAAAAATTTGTCAGTGAGAAGAGAAGAAAAAACGATTAGGATGTCACCCCTTTATGATATTGCAACAACAGCCATTTATCAAAACGTTTATGGTTATGAATCCCATTTACCAATTAATGGCAAAAAAACTCATATTCGTCCCAAAGATTTTTATGTTTTGGTGGATTTAATGGCAGTTAAGCGAAAAACTTTTGAGAAAGTCGCTGCAAATATTTTGTTTAATTATACCTACAAGCTCCCAGAATATTTTGAGAGATTAGAAAAAACTTTTCCAAACGCGAAAATTTATAAAAAAACGCAAGCAAATTTATCCGAAAAAAAGCAACGCATTATTCAATCTATTTCATTAGCTGAAAAAATGAAACAAAGCCATCAAATCAGAATAGAACAACTTAACAAAAATGGTTGGTATGCGCAGCTTAATATTCCATATCAAATTCCAGTCGTGCAAATAAGTCTATACTGAACAAGAATTGGGGTTTTGATTTATCCGTATGGATGTGAGTGTATTGCTCCTTATTAGCATCCCACCCTTGCTGAAGACAATCTACAATAAAATCACTGGTTTCTAGTGAGGTACCAAAATGAACAGGCTCTTAGGGGTACTTTTTATTATCAGGCTATCAAATTTCTCGGATAGAAGAGCTATTAATCAACACTCATTTTTAGAAACACTACGGTTGGATAAGTGGGACACACTCTAATCTTTAGGCAAGTTTAACATACCAGGGGAAGATTTCCCCTATTGTTATGATTCCATAAAATAAAATACTTGTGCTATACTTTTAACTCTAACGTTTTCTGATTGCTTACAGATGACTGCTAATTTGCGACAACCAATTACGCAATAGGACAAAAATTAAATGAATAGCGAAGAAAGGAAAAGACAGAAGCTTGACGAGCTATACCGCCAGCATGATCATGATATCCTAAAATACCTTAAAACAGGATTCCATTTTCAAAACTCAGATGCAGAGGATATTTTACATCAAACTTTTGAGAAAATAAGCGCAAATATCGTAGAAGTCATTGGCGGCGTCATTTTGGTTCATGCGCGTGGGGGGATAACTAAACCTGTTCTTAATAAAAAAGCGTGGGTTTTTAAAATTGCTAAAAACGTTGCTCTTGATTTCATTAAGAAAAAAAAGAAAGAAAAGGAACTCTTGGGGGATAAAATAGAAGGGAATGAAAACCCACTTGATAAGCTTGAAAGCCCCACCCCCTCTCCCAGCGAAAGCATTGAGGAGACTGAAAAAGCGGCTATCAAAGAAAAGTGTTTAAGAAAAGCCCTTGAAAAACCTCATGCTATTTGTCCATTGCTTGTCGCATTATCCGAGTTAAAACGTCCTATAAAGGAAATAGCCCAGTATATCTACAAAACAGTACCAGAAACTGAAAAGCTTTTGAACGAATGCCTGCAAGAAAAAAAGGGTTATAAGGACTACTATAACGATTACCAGAAAAAACATAGTCGTAAAGAAGGTGCAGGTTCTTTGTGCTGGTTAATTTTTCACTTAATTATGGCAGACAATACCATGGAAGAAATTGGAGATTTCCTGAATAAAGAAAAAAGAGCAACAGAAAGGGCATGGGGAAGATGCCTAAAAGAAATCATCCCTTTTGTCAAAGAATGTTTGCGGAAAAAAGGTTTATGATTGGCGGCTTGTTAAAAAGGAGAATATATTATGTTAAGTAAAAATCATGAAGATTTTACCAAGATACTTTGCGGTGAGCGCGTACATGATGCTGATCCAGAAATTGTTAAAGATGCAGAGGCGTTACGTGATGCGTGGTTAGCTTGGCAAAAACGAGAAAATTTACCCCCACTACGCTTACCAAAGCCTGTAAAAAAAACAACGTTAGTCACTAATTGGTGGCGGATGCCTTCTTATGCTTTCGCAAGTGTGTTAGCGATTTCTTTATGTTTATTTATATTTTGGTCCTCTGAAAATCAAATTGACAGCACTTTTCAGACGATTTATGCACAAAAAAACGATGAAATGCTAACAATCGTGCGTGATTTTCAATTTCGTTGGGAAAAAACACCAGCTAATGCGCGGGCATTTGGCGCAAGCGGCGAACCTTCTGTCGCAGAAAAAGCTTTTGGTGCGGGTTTGTTGGCGGCTAGAGAAACTTTGTTAGGCAATATACCTCCTGAGCGTTTTGAAAACGAGTGGGCAAGTTACTTTGAATTAGGGCGTTGGACATTTTTGTTATGGACGGCTTGTCAATTTCCAAATAATGAGAATCCAAAAAATTTTTGGGATAAACAAAGGGAAATTTTGGCACAGTTGAAAGCAGAATTTGATGTGGAGACTGATGATGCAAAGGAAGTGATACGCCAACTTGAAAACTTGAAGATTGAACAACTTTTAAACCAGTTGCCCAATGAACCTGAAATTTATGATCGTTTAAGTTCCAAATTGGAGCGATTAATGTCTTATTTAGCGCCACCTCCAAAAAAGTAATCAGGTTTGCTATGTTTTTTATAAGGAGAAGTTATCA
>CAYFOB010000374.1:0-4823 GCA_964344525.1 uncultured Thiomargarita sp. | reverse complement strand
TCATTGGAGTGCAAAGCAACGCTTTGCCTGTGGTAATAGCTACAATCATTGGAGTGCAAAGCAACGCTTTGCCTGTGGTAATAGCGAGCGACAAAAATGAAACAATACGAAACACTGATTAACACAATAAGCGACTCAATTGCTTGGGCACAGAACACTCTTTCCGAAGATGAGGGACACATCCTAAAAGAGCTGAAAGAACAACAACGACTTGCCAAGCGATTGCTTGCCTCCTCAAAAGCGCGTCCCGCAGTCGCTATTTTTGGCGCGAGTCAGGTAGGCAAATCTTATTTGGTATCAAACCTGGCGCGTTTACCAGATGAAAATGAATTAAAAGTCATTATCGGAAACAACAATATTGACTTTATTCAAGACATCAACCCACAAGGCGGGAGAGAGTCAACTGGTGCATTGACACGATTTACAGTCATTAATCATTTTCAGCCAGGCAAACCGCCGATACGTTTGAAATTGCTTTCACAGATTGATTTAGTAAAAATCCTTGCTAATGGCTATTTGTCAGATATTGATAACAGAAAAGATGAAATCACAGTTGAATTGGTTCGAGAGTTATTTGATCATCTAAACCCCGCCTCAAATTCAATTGATGCATTAACTGAGGACGATATTTATGACTTAAAAGAATATTTGACCAATAATTTTGCGACAGACTATCTGGTGAGACTGTTTTCAACCACTGGCTTATGGGATGAAATGGCGCAATTAGTGCCTAAATTAAAAGCCCAAGATCGATGGCAAATTTTTGAACTCTTTTGGGGGCGCACAGAGTCTCTGACCAAGATTTTTAATAAGCTGATGGGCGGTTTACGCCAACTGGATTTTGCCCAAGAAGCCTTCTGTGGAAAAGAAGCCTTGATGCCAAAAGAAATCACGGTTCATGGTGCTCAAGTCACAAATACCATCATTGATGTGCAACTGGTTAATTATTTGATTGAAGATAATGATCCATTGGAACCCTTACAAGTGATCGGAAATCAGGGCGCTTCTGCGTCTTTAAATCGTGGTTTATTAACGGCGCTGGTTTCAGAAATTACTTTGGTTCTACCGCCAATCAATCATCCAAAGCGTTCCTTTTTCAAAGAGGCTGATGTACTTGATTTTCCAGGCGCAAGATCGCGTGAGCAAATACCTGCCTCACAGCTTGAAAAAAACGATGCGGAAGGTCAAAAAGCACAAATCGACGTCTTTTTGCGTGGCAAAGTTGCATTTTTGTTTGACAACTATGCTTATTACAAAAATGAAATCAGCACGCTCGTTCTTTGCCTGCAAGATGGTCCTCAAGAGGTTAAAACGATCCCTTCTTTGGTAGGTAATTGGGTATTTAGAACTCACGGCGAAACGCCAGAAGAACGTAGCAGCTCTAGTCTATTTGTTGTTTTTACCAAATTTAATAACGACTTAAAAGGAAAACCCAGCGATAAACCAGGTGATCCAAGTAGCCTGAACTATATCTGGGATAATCGCTTAAGAGTCAATTTTAATGAAGAAATGAGCAAAGCGGTGGAACAACCCTGGCCAAGAATTTGGGATTCAAAAGGAACATTCAAAAACTGCTTTTGGTTACGCGATCCAAATTTTTCAACCGGTGTCTTTGATGACAGTCAACGGGAAGTCAAACCCGAATACACGCAAAAGCTCAAAGACATGGAAATGTCATATAAAACGAATCCTTATGTCCAACAACACTTCCACAACCCTGAAGAGGCTTGGAAAGCGGCAGCCACACCAGGCAATTCCGGTGTGGAATACATCATTGAAAAAATCACGCCAACTTGCAGCGCAACTGTCAAAGAGGAGCAGATCAGCAAGCAATTTATGGCACTACGCAAGGAGGTTACAAACATCATACGTCCCTTTTACAAAGCGGGCGATTTTGACACTTTAATAACAGAAGCCAAAGTAGACGGTGATCGGATTGCAAAAGCCATTGTTGCCATTATGAAGCGTCAAAATGCGTTTGGTTTATTGTTGGGAGAATTGACTGTTAATGATGCTTTAGCTTGGAAAACCTATTTTGATTTGGATCGCCCAACAGATGAAGAAAAAAACTCATTGATTTTTGGGGTGAAGTTGGGCGACGAATTGGATGATTTGTGGGATGAAGCACCTAGCACGACTACGCACAAATCTGAACAATTTGCCATCACTTTAGTCTCTAAATGGACTTCTTACTTGCAAGAGATATATCGTACACGCGATCGTTTAGCACGCACATGTTTAGCCAAAGAAGATTGTCAAAAATTGATTCAGGGTATAAGCAAAGCGGCACGACGAGTCAATCTTGTGGGAGAAATTGCCGAAGCTGTGCATAAAGAAATTGAGAATAGTGCGCAGAATAATATCCACTTAATCGCACGTATTGCAACCCTGCAACTGAATAAAATGGTCAATTCTGTCGGCTGGACAATGGTGACTGAAAATGAACGCCCTAAATTAAAAAGCGGCTTACCTATTTTTGCCAAACAAACGCATACGCCGCCAGTGACACCAACCTTTCAGGAAGGGTTTGCGGGAAACCCTATTTTTATTCCATGGGTCGTTGGCATACGCAATTGCTACACAGCAAATGTTAATTATGATTTCAACCCTGAGGCAAAGAAAGATTTGACACAAATGGATGTAGAAGCTAACCAACGTTTAGGGGAAATACTTAACCAACTCACTTAGGTAGAGATGCCATGACAAAAAAATCGTTTTCACCAAAAATCACGATTCCAAAGCAGTCAAGGGATGAACCCTCTAGCAACACGCCTCCCGTTTATGATGAGCCAAAAATAAATGAGGAAAAGCCCCCTGTTAGATCATACAAAGGCTTATTACTCTTTTTTATGATTGTTTTGATAGCTAGCAGCTTATTTTTTGCAAAAACGCTATTCAATCAACCTGAAATAGCCACCCTGGAGCTGACAGCACAAGAAGAGGAGATTGCAGAGGTTATTGAAGAAGAAGTGCCTACTGAAGAAGAAACACCTTCAGAAAATGTGATTGCAGAAGCTATTGAAGAAGAAGTGCCTACTGAAGAAGAAACACCTTCAGAAGAGGTGATTGCAGAGGTTATTGAAGAAAAAGTGGATGATGCAGTGCCTACTGAAGAACCTGTGATTGCAGAGGCTCTTGAAGAAGAGACAAAAGAGGAACCACCTGCAATGGTTGTTAAGGAGGATCGCGTCAAAACAAACATGAATACCGATTTATCCTTGACAGCCGAAAAATTATTAGAAAATGACTCAGGAAATATACGCCTTCTCAGTGTCACAGACGCATTTAATGGCACTGTGAATCAGCCAACTCAAACGGAAATTTTGTTTACTCCTAAACAAAATTTTATTGGAACAGGTGGATTTCAGTACATTATTAGCGACGAAAAAGGCAATACAGATAAAGGACAAGTTTGGGTAGAAATTTCTGAGCCACTTCCTGGAATCACACCCGATTGCGTGCTATTTCCTGAACGTTGCAAAAATTTAGAATATAAAAGCACGACAAAACCAGCGGCTTCATCTGCTGAATGTGTTTTATTTGATAAGTGTGAGGAGAGTTCTCTAGCGACAGAACCAAAGACTGCGGAATGTGTTCTATTTGATAAGTGTGATTGAGGTACCATTGTTTTGACCCGAAGCAGAGCTTCGAGGAAGGCATTCCCAAGCAGGAGCTTGGGAACGAGTGACTCAGCTTTCCCCACTCTTCTCGTTCCCAAGCTCCCGCTTGGGAATGCATGTCCCGAAGCTCTGCTTCGGGTCAAAACGAACATTAACTAAATAAGGAGTAACACCTTTGATTAAGAAACTAAAAAAGCCACTAATGGTTGCCCTTTTAGGGGTTATAGGGCTACCAGTGTCTGGCTATGCGATTTGTCCAAACCCTGCCAAAATTCCTTGTAAATGTGAAAACTACCCAAATTACTGTATCACTGCGGGTAGTCAAAAATTTACCTACTATAAGATAGCTAAAAGCCTTGCTGACTATGTAGCACCTGACGCCGGAATAAGCCTGATGCCAGTCGAAGGCGGTTCCATCGTCAACGTCAAAAAAATGCGTTGGCAATACGGCATCAAGTTCGCTATTGTCCAATCAGATGTGTTGGAATACTACAAGAGACTGGCTAAACAAGTCGATAAATATCCCACTTATTTAATTCGCCCACTGCGAGTTGTACTCCCATTGTATAACGAAGAAGTACACATAGTGGTACGTGCTGACTCAGACATGGAGTATTTCCATGATATTAAGGGCAAAAGAATTGCGCTGGGTCCTGAAGGCGGTGGTGCGGCAATGACGGGTATTGCTTTTTACAACTATATGTTTGGTGAAGATATTTCACCACAAAACGCTTATTTTTCGTCATACGACGAAGCACTAAGCGCCGTTGCTATTGAAAAAACCGCTGATGTTTGGTTTATGGTAGTCGGGCAGCCAGCAACCCTGTTTGCCCAGCGAAGCGCAAAGGCGAAACAATTTATTAAGTTGCTCAAATACGATGAAGATAATCATCAAGATCAACGTATCTTGCAAGGCCCCTACTATCAAGCGGTTATTAACCAAGAAAGCTACAAATGGGTGGATCAAGACGTACCTACCATAGCGGTTAAGGCTTTTCTAATCACACAGAGATACACAAGACCCTACACCAAAAGGCGAATCAGAAACTTCACAAAGTCACTTTGTAGAAATTTTGGCAAATTGCAAAGCGAAGGACATCCCAAATGGAAGGAAGTCAAATTAGAATATTCTCAATTACCTGGTGGTTGGAAACATTCAGAAGATGTCGAAAACGCCTTTCAATCGAGAGATTGTAATTTGGC
>CAYFOB010000373.1:1302-4853 GCA_964344525.1 uncultured Thiomargarita sp. | reverse complement strand
AACTTGAACATCGAGTACAAGGATTTGGTATAACCCTCAATATTCAAGTTTTTTATTCGTTGTCATGCTTTCTTATTTCACCAAATTGGTGTTGTAGTTTATTGCAACGTAAGTTTTGGTGGGAAAATACAAATACCATTTTTTGAAAAAATGGTATTTGTTTGAGCTCAAAAAGTGCTTAAAATAATCAATAGAGTTGGGGCTTTCATAAAATTGAAATCCGACTTTTTTCAAAAATCCAATTTTTGGGCAATGGTTTTATTGTGCAACAACTCTAATGATGTTACGCACTTTCATTCCTCCTGCAATAACAGAAAGCGATTATATTTAAGAAGGGATAAGTCAAAATCGACAAGCAGGGCGCAAGACTTATCCCTTTTTAAATATAATCCGTGTAGTTGTATAATATGCCCCTTCCTTAATGCCCATTTTGCAAGCATGAAATATCAGCAATTTGTAAAAACAAGCGACGCACTTTTTGTAAAAATGCTAAGCGGTTAATACGCACCGCCTCGTCTTTATCCATCACTAATACGTCATCAAAATATTGGTCAACCGCTTTTCGTAAATTCGCTAAATGTTGTAAAGCCGTTTTATAATCGCCTTGTTTGAGCAATGGGGCGATTTTTTCATTGACGGTTTCCATTTCCTCATGCAAGCGTTTTTCGGTTGGGTGAGTAAAACGGCTTGGTTCAGGTTCTGGGGGAATTGAATCCTTGGCTTTTTTCAAAATGTTATGGATGCGTTTATTGGCACTGGCTAAACTGCTTGCCTCTGGCAATTGGCGAAAAGTTTCTATGCCACGAATCCGTTGTTCTGCATCTAATGGTGCCGTTGGGCGACACGCTAACACCGCTTCAATGCTATCAAAATGTAATCCTTGATCATGCCAATACCCCCGCAAACGTTCTAACATAAAATCAAAAACCGGTTTGCTGGTTTGTACATTGAGCGATGCTTGTGCGTTTTCCAATAGTTGCAGTACATCTAATGGTAAGCGGCACTCAATAATAATCCGTAAAACGCTGATTGCTGCGCGACGTAAGCCAAATGGATCCTTATCACCTGTGGGGACTTGTCCTATGCTAAAAATACCGACTAACGTATCCAACTTATCAGCAATTGATAAGGCTTGCCCCAATGGCGTGGCGGGCAAGGTATCACCCCAAAAGCGTGGCATATATTGTTCACGCAATGCGGTTGCCACCTCTTCTGTTTCTTGATCATGGCGAGCATAATATTCGCCCATAACACCTTGCAATTCTGGAAACTCGCCAACCATATCCGTCACCAAATCGCACTTAGATAACAGCGCTGCGCGTTCTCCTTGCTCGGCAGAGGCGCCTAATTGTTGAGCAATACGCCCAGACAATTTTGCGATTCGCATGGATTTATCATACAAACTACCCAATTTCTTTTGGAAAATGACCGTTTTTAATGATTCTAAACGACTTTCCAAGGATTTTTGACAATCTTGCTCCCAAAAAAAGGTGGCATCGCTTAAGCGTGGACGAATCACGCGTTCATTACCCGCTCGTACCATCTCTGGTTGTTTGCTCTCAATATTGCTGACTGCAATAAAGCGTGGTAATAATTGCCCTTGTTGGTTGACCAAATGAAAACATTTTTGATGATTTTTCATGGCAGCAATCAAAGCTTCGGGCGGCACTTCAAGAAATTTTTCATCAAACGACCCCATAATAGCCACCGGCCATTCGACTAAACTCGCCACTTCATCCAACAAAGCTTCATCAATCACCGCGTCACCATTTATCTCCTCAGCGGCTTCTTCAACCAATAACTTTACTTGTTCACGGCGGGCAGTAAAACTTGGGATCACATGCCCCTGTTTTTCTAACAATTTGGCATAATCTTTTGCTTGGTTTAAGCGAATCGGCTCAGGATGATGAAAACGATGTCCCCGTATTTCGCGCCCACTGCGCACGCCCAACACGGTAGCCTCACCCACTTCATCACCCAACAAAATCACTACCCAATGTGCCGGGCGCACAAATTCAAAGGGTAAATCAGCCCAACGCATCCGTTTAGGAATGGGCAAAGCGGCTAAAGCTTCTTCAATAATATTAGGTATCAAAGCCGTGGTGGCTTGCCCTGGCTTTGTCGTATGAAATAGCAACCAAGCCCCTTTTTTCGTCTCCAATTTTTCCAAGTCAGCAAAATCCACCCCACAGGAGCGCGCAAAACCTAAAGCCGCCTTAGTTGGTGCCCCTTTTTGATCAAAAGCCGCCGCCAGTGCAGGTCCTCGTCTTTCAACCTGACGATCAGCCTGCTTTAAAGCCACTCCTTTGATGAGTACCGCTAAACGGCGCGGAGTGGCAAAAGGAGTGGCAATGCTATAGCTCAATGCTTGTTGCTCAAGCCCCCGACAAATGCCCGAAGAAAACGTTTCAGATAAACTTTGCAAAGCCTTGGGGGGCAATTCTTCAGTACCAATTTCTATCAACAAATCTTTAAACATATCACGCATCCTTTGCACACATGGGGAAATTCAAAGACTCACGACGCTCATAATAAGCTTGCGCCACCGCTCGCGCCAAGCTGCGCACTCGCAAAATATAACGTTGCCGCTCAGTCACAGAAATCGCATGACGGGCATCCAACAAATTAAAAGTATGAGAAGTTTTAAGCATCATTTCGTAAGCTGGCAACGATAAGCCCTTTTCAATCAACGATTTGCTTTGTTGTTCATAAAAATCAAAAAAACGAAATAAATCATCAACTGGTGCTTGTTCAAAATTATAAGTTGACATTTCCACCTCATTTTGATGGAAAACATCACCATAAGTGACACGCCCTAAAGCGCCATCCGTCCACACCAAATCAAACACACTTTCCACGCCCTGCAAATACATCGCAATGCGCTCCAAGCCGTAAGTGATTTCCCCCGTCACCGGTTGACATTCCAACCCCCCTACTTGTTGAAAATAGGTAAACTGAGTGATTTCCATCCCATTAAGCCACACCTCCCAGCCCAATCCCCATGCGCCAAGCGTTGGCGATTCCCAATTATCTTCAACAAAACGAATGTCATGCACCAAAGGATCAATACCAAGCTCCTTCAAAGAGCCAAGATATAGGTCCTGAAAATTCAGCGGTGAAGGCTTAATCACCACTTGATATTGATAATAATGCTGTAAGCGATTAGGATTTTCCCCATAACGCCCATCAGTCGGGCGACGCGATGGTTGCACATAAGCCGCGCTCCAGGGTTCAGGACCAATCGCCCGTAAAAAAGTCGCAGGATGAAAAGTTCCTGCGCCCACTTCCATATCGTAAGGTTGCTGCAAAACGCAGCCTTGATTAGCCCAATATTCTTGTAGGGCGAGAATTAATGCTTGAAATGTCATATTAATTACTTAAATGCGTGGGCAAACGCGTTGTCCCGCGTCAACATGCCCTTGTAAAATATTACGAAAAACTTCAGGATTTTTAATATGCGTGATTTCGCCGGGGCGTGGAAAATGATAATCCTGCAAACGCGATAACCAAAACCGTAGCGCTGCTGCCCGTAACATCATCGACCACGTTTC
>CAYFOB010000373.1:0-1206 GCA_964344525.1 uncultured Thiomargarita sp. | reverse complement strand
CTCAAGCGAAGTCAACGTTCGATTTTTGCAGTAGCCCTCAAATATAGCATGTACTCGTTTCTCATCTAAATGCCCCTCAGGTAAGCTACACCAATCATTAACAGCCACGGCAACATCATAAAGCAAAATTTCATCGCAAGCATAATAAAAATCAATAATGCCAGACAAACGATCCCCTTCAAATAAGGCATTATCACGAAACAAATCGGCATGAACCACGCCACGTGGCAAATCCAATTGTTGATAATTGATTTGAAAATCCAGCTCTGCTTGCAGGAGGCTCGCATCACCCGCTTCCATAGCGGGTAACACTCGCTTAGCAGTCACTTTCCACCAATGAGGACCTCGTCCATTGGGGCGATGATGGGGAAAATCTGGGCTGACAACATGTAAATGACCTAACGCATAACCTATGGCATGACATTGGGCAAGCGTTGGCAATTTGACATCTTTCCCAGACAAACGTTTCACCAAAGCGGCGGGTTTACCATTGAGTTGACGTAAATAATGTTTTTCTTTATCGGCTAAGGGATGAGCACTGGGAATACCATGCTCAGCAAGATAAGCCATTAATTCAAGAAAATAGGGGAGCTCATCAAAGTTAAGATGTTCAAATAACGTTAACACAAATTCGCCACAGGCTGTTGTGACAAAATAATTAGTATTTTCTATACCAGCATTAATACCTTGATAGCTGACTAAAGTACCTAAATCGTAATCACACAAAAACTTTTCAAGCTGATGGCGTTTAACAAGAGTATAAACAGACATGTTTGACAAAATGGGTTGTGTAAAAAAAAAGGTTTGTGCAGTTTATCTGATAATTGGGTGTGATGCTATAGTGTCGTGCTTGAAGCGTTTTGGCTGTAAGTACGTGGATTACTTGACAAACTCTGAAAGTTAGATAAATAATACGATTACATGTTTCTGTCCTTTATTATTTATCGTTCCCACGCGCCAGCGCACTCTTTTAGACATTAGTCTCTAAGTACTTGAAATCAAAACTAAAAACCAAACCTGGCAAAAAACCAGACCTGGCAGGTTTGGTTTTGATTGACGGACTTATGTATAAAAGAGTGCGCAGGCGCGTGGGAACCAGAAAAAACTAAACACCGGAAAAAACAATGAAATTCGTCAATCCCAAAAACGATATAGCCTTTAAAAAGATTTTCGGTAATGATAACAAAAAAGAGATTCTGATTTCTT
>CAYFOB010000372.1:3487-4856 GCA_964344525.1 uncultured Thiomargarita sp. | reverse complement strand
ATTAAAAGTAATCCGTGTAGTTATTCATGGGTTTTAGAAATAGGCTGCGTAACATCAGTTATTAAAAGTAATCCTTGTAGTTATTCGGGTTTTATTTTTTCCTCAAATCAATCACATAAATCATAAGAATCACAATTCCTGGAGTACAACGGATTACGTGGATAAACGGATATTAACCTAGGAGTTTATTCTCAATTGTTGGTAGAGACGCATTGGTAAAGTTTTGACAGGTTGAGAAAAAAGCCCCTTGTCATTGTGACAAGAGGCTTTTTGTAACTGTGCGAAGCGGCGCTTTGCAGGCGTGGGAACGAGGATGCGTAACATGTTGGTTTTGACTTATCCTTCTTAAATTCTAACCACTCTTCCACCGCAAAATCTCCAAAGGCGGACGCTGTAACAAAGAACGTGTCCCCAACACACCTGCCAATCCAACCCCAAACGCACCACCTAACACACCTATCACCCACAACCAACCATTAAATTGATAAGGCAAATCAAATATCTGTACTGCCAACAAATAACCAATGACGCTTGCCGCTGAGGCTGCTAAAACGCCTGCTAAAAAGCCCAAGGTGGTAAATTCTGCGATTAAACTTAACAAAACTTGTCGGCGTGTTGCCCCTAAGGTACGTAACACAGCACCTTCATATAAACGCTCATCGTGACTGGCAGAAATTGCGGCATACAATACCATGAGTCCCGCCAACAAAGTAAACAAAAAAACATATTGTACTGCTAAGGTGGCGCGATGCATAATCTGTCGTACTTGCAGCAGGAGCGCTTCGACATTAATGACGGTGATGCTTGGAAAGGAGCGTACCAAATTAGGAATAAAATCCCTTGTATCAACCGGTAAATAAAAGCTCGTCACGTAAGTTTTAGGTAACACCTGTATCACATCAGGAGAAGCCAGTACAAAAAAATTAACACGGAATGAGTCCCATTGTACGGAGCGTAGACTCGTCACTTTTCCACTCACTTCTTGCCCTGCAATGCGAAAATGCAGTATATCGCCCAATTTGATACCCATTTCTTTAGCAAAACCTTCTTCGACTGATAATTGTCCTGATTCGGTGGCGTGATAAAAACGACCTGCTATGATGCGATTATCAGCAGGCAAAGTTTCTGCGCTTGATAAGTTAAAAGTGCGCTCTGCAAAATTTTTTGCTCGATTACTGGCATAATTTTCTGCCAACACAGGCTGATCATTAATAGCAATAAATCGTCCCACCGACATCGGATACAAGCCACCGCTCCCATAATCATTCAATTTAGCTTGCAAGCCTGGGCGCTCATCTTCTTGAATATTAATGATAAAATGATTAGGTGTACCATCTGGCAAACGATTTTGCCAAGTTTCCAACAAATC
>CAYFOB010000372.1:0-3477 GCA_964344525.1 uncultured Thiomargarita sp. | reverse complement strand
GCTAACAATAATAAAGCCATGATCCCTAAACCAAAAGCAGCCAGTTGCACACTACTGGCTTTAGCACGACGCGCCAAATTAGCTAAACCAAATCGCCAAGTCACACCAGTTTGATGTCGAAATACCCGCAAACTCTGTACCAATCCTAAAGCTGCCCCTGTCAGCACCAATAACATCACAAATGTCCCACCAATCATAAATAGCGCAAGTTTAGTATCGCCTGCTTGCCAAAACATCAATAATGCCATAGCCACAGCCGCCACGCCTATCACCTGCCAGACAGCCGGTGGCGCTGCACCCAGCGTGCGCCGCAAAACGCGCAACGGGGGCACCGTATGAATACGCAATAGGGGAGGTAAGGCAAAACCTAACAAAGTGATCAGTCCGGTGGCAAATCCAACCAAAACAGGTGTAAAAGAAGGCGGGGGTAAAGCAGTTGTCAAAAGATAATCAGCTAATAAGGCAGCAAGTCCCTGTTGTGCCAACCATCCCAACAAACAGCCAACACTACTTGCTAACAACCCTAAGCACAACATGCGCAATAGATAAATCTGCAAAATCAGATTTTGCGTTGCTCCCAAACAGCGCATGATAGCACTGGCATCGGCTTCTTTTTGAGAAAAATATTGCGCCGCAACAGCCACCGCGGCACCGGCTAAGATCACCGCAACCAGCGCAGCCAAACCTAAAAAACGTTCTGCACGTTCTAAAGCAGTACGTAATTCTGGACGAGATTCCTCAATCCCTTGAATTTTTTGCCCTGGTTCTACTTGGTTTTCTAACCAAGCCCGATACATCAGCATTTGATCCAAAGTCCCTGCCACCAACAACCGATAGCTCACCCGACTGCCCAAGCCCAACAACTCCGTTTTTTCAACATCACCCAAATTCATTAACACACGCGGCGCAAATTGAAAAAACAAACCGCCCCTATCTGGCTCATAAGTTAACACTTTATCTATCGTAAAACGCATTTCCCCTAAATCCAGACTCTCACCCACTTGCAAACCTGATTGCGCCAACAAACGATCCTCTACCCATAATTGACCTGACGCCGGAATTGCCGTTGTCACAGATTCAGCGCCATACCACTCATCAGCAACGCGCAACTGCCCCCGCAAAGGATAAGACTCACTCACCGCTTTCACAGAAACCAAGAGCGTATTTTCCTCATGTAAAATCACACTGGGAAACGTCAACATATGAGCAATATTCAAACCATTTTGATGTGCATAATCAACAAAAGCGCTATCTAAAGGCTCAGGGGAAGACAAACGTAAATCAGCGCCTAATAATTCAACCGCTTGCAGCGCTATCAGGCGATGAATACGATTGGTAAAAAAACCAACTGCACTGACAGCGGCGACTGCAACAACTAAAGCCAACACTAAAATACGAACAGTTGCATTGCGCCAATCACGGCGCAAACTGCGGATTGCTAATAGAAATGCTTTCATAATGTTTATTGAATAAACTTGAGTTGCTTGGTTACAATGGTTAGTTGTAGATAAAGGAAAATAACAACAACCTGATGAGGTGCTAAATGCCTTATGAAGCTCAGTCCATTAAATTAAAAAGATTTACTGATTAATGGTAGGCGGTTAAAGTACATCAACGCACGTTATAACAAGCACAAGGCACCAATTCAATCAACGCTTGCAAGAACAAGGGGGATGTTACCACGCTGTTAAGTCATTTCTTGACAGGTCTATGTTTGTCTCGCTTGATGTCTCTTGACGTAAAAAAAATTGCATCATTTTTGCACTATGTTTTGTGCAGCGCTTTGGAGACCCATGCACAAAGCGCGGCTGGGCGACTCCAAAATACATGAATGTTTTCGTTTTTAGCCTGGGGATTTATCCCCAGGTTATCATTTACTGGACTATCCCTCGTTTAACAACCCGCGTTTGCCACAATAAAGCAGTCATTATGATTGCCGAAGCGAGGCACCAACTGCAGGTGGCACCGATAACAAAGGGCTCCAAAAAAGTGAGGTAAATGGAAAATAAGGTACCCAATAGCGTTAGGACAAAGAGGATTATTCGTCCACTATGGGCGAATTTTTCGCTGCCATAATGACCAATGCTCCATGCTAACAGGATGGCGAAATAACCAATAACGCCCAATACTCCGATGGGCAATACGCCAAATAAACGGGCGTATTCACTTTGTTGCACAGCGTTACAATCGCCTATAGGTCCACATACAGCGGCAACTTGAGCCGTTTCTATGTACATCATATATCCAGATATTGCAATGCCTAATACAGACAATAAAGGGACAAGCCATTCCTGCCCCAAGGCTTGGGGATCATTAAGATTTTCTTTCAAGCGCACAAGGCTATGTAGCACCATGAATAACATACCAATAAGCACGAAAATAGCCAGCCCGTTACCAACAGGATCATGCGCCAGTTTGTCCCTCAATGAGGGGGCTTGGCTCTCATCCATATCGGCGAAAGCCTCCTTCAATCCAGGAATCGGTGGCCAACCTATCCCCCCTTGAGCCAAAAAATTTTCAATTAATTTAGGAAACTGCGCAGGAATTTCATCTGCACCCACCAAAATTTCGTTGCCAACAATCAGAGTTGGTACGCCCAAACGTTCTTCAGGAATTTGAAAATGCTTGATTGCTGCCTGATACAAAGCTTGTCCATCCTCTTGCCGGACGTTTATTAAAATGATCTTTAACTGCTTACCGTACTTTTTTAACAGCGGTGGGAGATCATCTTTGATGACTTTGTGGCAATGGGGGCATGTAGGCGAAAAAAACAGCAAAGCCTGCACGATAGGCGCCGTTGCCTTGGCAGAATAAACCTGCAGCAGGCTAACAATGAATATCACCAAAAGAAAATTTGCCCAGTTAGATTTACGTCGATTGTTCATTTATTCACTCTACAAATTTTTCAAAACAGGAACCCACCCACAGCCCCGAACACAAAGGGGCTAAGGGGTACTAATAAATTAAATTATTTTTCTGAAAGTCTACACATAATAACGTTATTCCACTAACACTTCAAAATCCGATTTGCCCACCCCACAATCAGGGCACACCCAATCTTCAGGCACATCCTTCCAGCGCGTCCCCGGTGCAATATCATGCTCCGGCATACCTTCCGCTTCATCATAAACCAAACCACAAATAATACATTTATATTTTTTATACGCTTCAGCCATGTAAAAACCTCTTAAAGTAAATGTGCATCCTTTTAGAACAGAAGACTACTCATGCAATATGTTACTGGGTTTGAAAAAAAATATCCATACTAATATAATGGTCAATTCCATTGCTTTTAAAATCAATAATTTACAATTAATATTAGACATTAATTATTATTAATTCCTAGCTATTATAAACGTCGGAAAATGACTAATGGTAAATATACCAAAAGATCAATCAATACGCTGTCAGCTCCCCATTTTAAAATCCTTAGAGGCTGTTTTGGAAAAAAATGAGAGAAGACTCTTTACCTTTTCA
>CAYFOB010000371.1:0-4857 GCA_964344525.1 uncultured Thiomargarita sp. | reverse complement strand
AAAGCGATCGCAGGCGAGGCTAAAGTCCCTTTTTTCACCATTTCTGGCTCTGATTTCGTGGAAATGTTTGTCGGTGTTGGCGCGTCACGAGTGCGCGATATGTTTGACCAAGCTAAGAAACATGCGCCATGCATTGTTTTTATTGATGAAATTGATGCTGTGGGTCGTCATCGTGGTGCTGGTTTAGGCGGTGGACATGATGAAAGAGAACAAACGCTTAACCAATTGTTGGTAGAAATGGATGGCTTTGAAGGCAGTGAAGGTGTGATTGTGATTGCCGCCACTAACCGTCCTGATGTGTTAGATCCTGCTTTATTGCGTCCTGGGCGTTTTGATCGTCAAGTTGTGGTGCCTTTGCCCGATATTCGTGGACGTGAGCAAATTTTGAAAGTTCACATGCGAAAAGTGCCTATTGCTGATAATGTGAAGCCCAGTGTGATTGCACGCGGCACGCCCGGTTTTTCTGGTGCGGATTTGGCTAATCTTGTTAATGAAGCAGCCTTATTTGCGGCTCGCTTCAATAAGCGTTTGGTAGAAATGGAAGAATTTGAAAAAGCCAAGGATAAAATTATGATGGGGGCAGAGCGCAAATCCATGGTGATGACTGATGAGGAGAAAAAACTCACGGCTTATCATGAAGCTGGACATACAATTGTTGGGCGCTTAGTGCCCAAACATGATCCTGTGTACAAAGTCACCATTATTCCGAGAGGACGTGCTTTGGGCGTGACGATGTTTTTACCTGAAACGGATCGCCTCAGTTACAGCAAGGAGTATTTAGAAAGCCAAATTTCTAGCATGTTTGGTGGGCGCATTGCTGAAGAGCTGATTTTTGGTAGCAAATCTGTTACAACCGGTGCCACTAACGACATTCAACGGGCAACAGAAATTGCCCGCAATATGGTGACCAAATGGGGTTTATCAGAGCGTTTAGGTCCACTCACTTATGGTGAAGAAGACAACGAAGTGTTTTTAGGACATTCCGTTACTCAGCACAAAGTGGTGTCTGATGAAACAGCGCATGTGATTGACGAAGAAGTTCGTTCTGTGATTGATCGTAATTATGCCCGCGCTGAAAATTTGCTTCAGGAAAATCTGCAGATTTTACATTCAATGGCAGATGCCTTGATCAAGTACGAAACCCTAGAAAGTGAACAAATCGACGATTTGATGGCTGGAAAAGTGCCACAACCACCAAAAGATTGGGACGAAAATGGTGGTAGTAGTAACGCCTCAAAGAAAGATGATGACAAAAAAGATGATAACGAAGAGAAGATTCTTAAACCTCGGCTAGGTGGCACGGTTGGTGAGGCTGCTGGTTAGTTTACGCTGATTGTTGCGCAACCTCGTTCACAAGTCGCAAAGCGGCCGCTTTGCGACTGTAGGAACAAAAGTGCGTACCGTTCTTGTTCCCACGCGCCAGCGTCCTGTTCACATTGCTATAGTGTTTCCCAATTGCGTTGAGTAGAAAATTTTGAACTGTGATTTATGTGATTGATCTGATTATTATGAGGGTGCTAATGCGGATTTTTTTATATTTTCTCAAATTCTGAAAATTCAGACAAGTTCCTACAAAACCATGTCCCCAAAAAATCTCTTACCCACTCCCCAAATCATGGGAATTCTTAATATAACCCCCGATTCGTTTTCAGACGGGGGGCATTTTTTTTCCACAAACGCTGCCTTACAACATGCCCGCCAGATGGTTAATGAGGGTGCCAATATTATTGATATCGGTGGCGAATCCACCCGCCCTGGCGCACAACCTGTTTCGGTGCAAGAAGAGCTTGATCGCGTCATCCCAATCGTGGAAAAAATCCGTGCCGAATTTTCTATTTCAATCTCTGTTGATACCAGCAAGGCCGAAGTCATGCGCGAAGCCATTGCGGCGGGCGCCGATATCATTAATGATGTCATGGCTTTACGGGGTGAGGGTTGCTTAGCGACTGTCGCCGCTTCAGATACTATACAAGTTTGCTTGATGCACATGCAAGGTGAACCGCGCACCATGCAAAAAGAGCCGCGCTACGATGATGTGATTGGTGAGATTAAAACGTTTTTGTTAGAACGGGTACAAGCCTGTTTAAATGTTGGCATTGCCTCAAACCGTCTCATGATAGATCCAGGCTTTGGCTTTGGAAAAACTGTGGTACATAATCTACTATTAATGCAACAATTACAGGTGTTTACTGAAGTGGGTTATCCCGTCCTAGTCGGGGTTTCTCGGAAATCATTGATTGGTCACATATTAGATAAACCAGTGACAGAACGTTTGTATGGTGGTTTAGCGCTAGCCGTTTTAGCTGTTAGCAAAGGCGCAAGAATAATCCGTACTCATGATATTGCTGCGACAGTTGATGCGGTGAAAATGACTCATGCGGTTTTGCAACAGGCATAATGGATTATTCCTCAAAATTGATATATTCTTATAAAATAATTTATAGACATTTCAGATAAATCTATTAACCTTGGAGACACTTTTTCACCGAAAAAGCGCATGTTCTCATGAAACAAAAACGTAAATATTTTGGCACCGATGGTATACGGGGTACTGTTGGTACTCCCCCAATTACCCCTGATTTTGTACTCAAACTAGGCTGGGCTGTTGGTAGAGTTTTAAAAAATGGTTCTAAGAAAAATAAAGTACTCATCGGCAAAGATACTCGCATTTCTGGTTACATGTTTGAATCCGCCCTGCAAGCTGGTTTATCAGCAGCAGGTATGAATATTCATTTACTGGGTCCCATGCCCACTCCCGCCATCGCATACTTAACACGCACCTTTCATGCTCAAGCTGGCATTGTCATCAGTGCTTCACATAATCCATTCCAAGACAATGGTATTAAATTTTTCTCCAGCAAAGGGACAAAGTTGCCTGATGAAGTTGAATTGGCGATTGAAGCTGAAATGGAACAGCCAATGCAAACAGTCGCCCCTGACAAATTAGGTAAAGCAGAGCGTATTGGGGATGCAGCAGGGCGCTATATCGAATTTTGCAAAAGTACAATCCCTTTTGATGTCAACCTGAGAGGCTTAAAAATCGTTGTCGATTGCGCTCATGGGGCGACTTACCACGCTGCGCCAAGTGTTTTTGAAGAATTAGGCGCAAACGTTGAAACCATTGGCACACAACCTAATGGTTTAAACATCAATGCCGGTTACGGTGCGACTCAACCTCAAGCGCTACAAACTGCTGTTTTATATCAAAATGCAGATTTAGGCATTGCATTAGATGGCGATGGTGATCGTGTACTAATGGTTGATGCCAAAGGCGAAGTCATTGATGGTGACGAACTATTATTTATTATTGCTCAAGCCCGTCACAAAGCAGGTACTTTACAAGGCACGGTGGTTGGCACCGTTATGAGTAATTTAGGACTAGAACAAGCACTTGATAAACAAGGCATTGCTTTTGCAAGGGCGGCAGTAGGAGATCGTTACGTTGTCGAAATGCTACAAAAAAACGGGGGCATTTTAGGCGGCGAATCATCAGGGCACATCATCTGCCTAGATCGCACCACCACCGGAGATGGTATTATCACCGCTTTACAAGTCTTAGCAATTAGCATCCAAACAGGGTTACCTTTACATGTCTTGCGAACGGGTATGCAAAAATGTCCACAACGCATGATTAATGTCCCTATTACCCCAGGCATAGACATGATTTCTCGCCCCACCGTACAAAAAGCAGTACGCGACGCTGAAAAACAATTGAACAACCATGGACGAGTATTATTACGTCCGAGTGGCACAGAAGCACTGATTAGAGTCATGGTTGAAGGCACTGATGTGCAAGAAGTTGAAACGGTTGCTCATCATTTGGCGGATGTTGTGAAGAAAGAAGCGACTTGTCAGGTTTCAAGTTAAGAGCCAGTTCAAAATCTGGTAGTGCCCAATAAGTAATGATGGTGCATTTTGCTTGTTTTGTCAAAAGATGACTTGAAAATCTCTACTTCTTGGGGACTACCAAAAACTTAACTTCCGCCAACCCAGGCAATTGAAACATTACGATTTCTGTGTATTTGAATTCTAATCAACACCAATGCAGGCGATTAAGTAGCTTAACTTTGAGGCAAACAAACAATGAACCTACCTCTCGGCAAAATAACAGAACTGGGACTTTATCTAACAGCTACTGAAGCTTATGAATTAATAAAAAAAGAGGCAAACAATATTCTTTTTATTGATGTCCGTACCCAAGCTGAAATTGCTTTTGTGGGCATACCAACGATGGCTGATGCCAATATTCCTTATGAAATTATAGAAGACTGGCACCAATGGGATGATAAAGGAAAAGGCTTTAAAATGACGGTGAATGATAATTTTGTCAATGATGTTGAACAACGTGTTAAGGAAAAAGGCTTAAATAAACAAAGTCCAATCATCCTCATGTGTCGTTCGGGCTACAGAAGCGCAAGTGGGGCTAATTTATTAGCAAAGGCAGGATACAAAAAAGTGTATAACCTCATAGACGGATTTGAAGGAGATAAAGCGGCATCAGGACGAAGAGTCGTTAATGGTTGGAAAAATAATGATCTTCCTTGGACTGATATGCTTGAAAAAAGTAAGATGTATCTTAAGTACTGATGCTGTTCTCGTTCCCAAACTTTTGCTTGAATCAAAATAACTACAAGGATTACATTATCGATGCGGATAAGTCAAAACCTTATTATAGCTAGGTTTATCCCTTCTTAAATGTAATCCTTGTAGTCTTTCATGGGTTTAAGAAATAGATTGTGTAATGACACGCCCTAATTAAACCAATCAAGGAAAAAACATGAGTCTTTTACCAATACCGCAAAAATATACAAAAGACATTGTTCACCTCAAACCCAATTTAAAAGTGACAGAAGCTGA
>CAYFOB010000370.1:0-4864 GCA_964344525.1 uncultured Thiomargarita sp. | reverse complement strand
TAGCCTTGATAATCTAAAGCGTACATCATACTTTAACTCTCCCTTACTGACTCAAATCTCGCCTAAATATCGTGATTAGTTGTTGGAATCCTTCGCGACAGCAAAGGATTCCAAATGTCATTGGTTTCGGCTAGCCAATAAAGCCTTTAAACGAGCGATTTCGGCTTTGGCTTGTTGCTCAGCTTTTTGCTTGGCTTCCTTTTCCGCAATAGCCGTTTTTTTGGTCTGACTATAGCCTGGTAACACTTCATAACTGATGTTACGCACTTAAACTCCAAAAACATAAGTACAACGGATTAGGGGAATCAACGGATTGCAGTGTGCAAGTTTTTTGGCGAATCGAATAAAACTCCAAATCACAAACCTCAATCTGCCACAAATCAATCCGTTTATTCCCCTAATCCGTTGTACTATATATGAATCAAGTTGCGTAACATCAGTTCATAATATGAGGGACCTAAACATGTCAATCCTCATATCCCCGTAATCATCGCCCTAATATTGCCCAAAGGTTTGTCACTCATCGTAATACTCATATAAAGATGTGCAACGAAAAATGCTAATAGCGCAAAAGCCGCGGCAGTATGTACTAATGCAACGACCTTTAAACTTAAACCACTCAACCCCCACATTTCCCATGAAGCATAAAAAAGATACAACAGTCCCGAAATCCAAATAGTTGGAGAAATTATAATATGCAGTGAAAGATAAGTCATGCGTTGTAATGGATTATGCTTTTTTTGTGGAGTTTTATGAAATGGATGTTCACCGCCCCTAAAAATATCAATGGCATAATACCGCATCATACCCATAATTTGTTCAACGCTGGAAGGAATATATTGCTTCCATTCTCCTGTCGTCAGGTGCCAAAAAATGGCAAAAACCCAAAGTCCAATCAAAGTCCAAGCTAAAATAATATGGGTATTAACAGCTTGTTCAAATCCTAACCAACGAATGGTGCCATGAATTTCAAACCCTGTGATTAACATTAAAATAATCAATAGTGCTTGAGACCAATGCCAAAACCGTTCAAAACGTTTATACATCATTACCTGTGCCATCATTCTCTCCTTTAGCGAAGGCGTGCCATAACAATACGCCCTAAACCATGTAATAAGACACCTATTAAGGTACCAAACACCACAAACCACCCAACAAAATCTAACCATACAGACTTATCGCGAGCGGGCAAATAAAAATCAATCAAATTGTGTAACCGCCCATTATGACTATGACAATCTGCACAACCTAACGCTTCTTCTTTTGGCGCAATATTATGTGATAAAGGCCAATACATCTGCGTTTCAACAAAACCATATTCGCCACTATAATCCGCGCCAACGGCTTTCATTGCCACCTCAATAGCAAGATTCCAATCAAAAGATTGCCAATAAGCCGCCTTATCTTGTCCAAACAAATGCGTAATCACCAAAGTATTATTACCCGAATCATAAGGTTGCTTGCCACGCATCACTTTAAATGGCCAAATACGGGCATTCGGATGATTATAATCTCCAGAAAATGTATTAATAGCCACCGGTTGATTAGGATCAATTTTCTCCTCCAATTGCGTGTAGCGAATTTCGCCAGCATACCAAGCATATTCTGGAACCACATTTTTTGCCCATTCAAATTCCCCTTTTTGAGTGACATAAGTCACCTCGCCTTGGGCATTCTTACGTTTGATAAACTGCCCATCCTCTGACATTTGCCCGGCAACTGACCAATCCCACCAAATTTTAGTCGGTACCTCACCTCTCGCAAAAGTGGGAATATGACAAGTTTGACAAGCGACTTTATCCGTATGATCGTTAATTTTATTGTTGATGGTACGAGAATGGGGAGTCATACCATGACAAGATTCGCAAGTGGCGCGACTATTATCTCCACGCCCTGGTACATCAATACCTAACATATCTTTAGAAATCGTTGTATAACGACTACCTTTGATATCATGATTTTCACCGACATGACAAGTGGCACAAGAAAAATTGAGCCCATCAACATCCATATGCACATCAATGGCTTTAGTCGGATTATTCATTGATGAATCTAAATCCCCATGTTTAACCCCATCACCGCCACCGCCATAAAAATGACAAATCCCACAATTGTGCCGACGAGTCTGCCCAACCTGCTGAGCAATTTTCGTCAAATCAGGCGCTTTCCAAATCTTTTGACTCCAAACCTTATCTTGATAAGTCGGATGCCCAGCCCCAGTAGGAAATTTTTTATAGTCACCTGTCGTATCATGACAAACTAAACAATCAACATTCTCCTCGACTGAAAAATCAAAATTTTGATTTTCCCAACCATAACCAATATGACAACTTGTACAACGCGCATAATTTGTGACAATAGAACCACAAAAACTATTAATAATATGCTTTTTACCTAAAATTTCACCCGTTTCAGGATGCTCAAATTGCCATAACCAATGCTTAGTCAAATGCAATTGTTTAGCCGCTTCTGTGTGACAAGTCAAACAAGCTTTTGTAACTTCAGGCGCTGTTTGAAACGATTGTTGTAAAACTTCAAATTGAGTATGATCAGCAGTGGAGCCAGACTCACTGGCTACCCCCTGACTTATTATAACGACTTGTATTAACAAAATTCTGAAAAAGAACATAGTGTTAACCTTTAAGATTGTCTGAATAAGCCAAAAAATTTTGACTTATCCCTTATGAGTTTTTAACTCACTTTACCAGCCTGTTTCAACTCTTCATACCACAAAGCATTATGATGTTTAATAAATTCAACACTCACATTACCCGACTTCATGGCTTCTAAACTTTCACGTTCTTCAACCACTGCAAAATAAATATGAGCAATTAAACCAATAATCACCAGAAAAACGGATCCTGCATGAACCACTAAAGCCCAACGGAAAATCGTGCCATAAAGATTATTGTCTGAAAAACTCAACAACTGTGGTGCAAAAAATAAATACAACCCTGACACAACCAAAAGCAAAGAACAGAAAATGATCATGGTACCTAACAAGCGTTGCGCACCGTTGTAGCGCCCTTGTTTCGGTACTGGGATATTTTTCATCAGCCCAAATAAATGCGCTAAAGTGACCACCATGGACCATGCATCCTTAATCGCAGCCATTGGAGTCAGTACCAAAACCTTTTTCAGAAACGGAAAAACAACGCTTTTAGAGTTAAACATTATAAACAGAGCAAAAACCGCTATCCAAGTGATACCCACAATGATATGCGCTAACACCAAATTATTATTACCTCCAAACAACCCTTGCATCAATTCTGGCCAAAAAGCCGGTACCAAGCGCACAAAGTCCCCAGAAATAATGCCAAAACCACTGGCTAACAGAACAAACCAACAAAATGCATTAAACCAATGAAGGCGGATGGTTTTCTTTTCCCGTACACAGATGACCTCACTCATGACTTATTCTCCTCCTGAACTTCATTGCGTCGACTTATCATTTTTATCACACCAGCACTTAAAAAGGTGAGCAACATCGCACCAATACCAATACCCCCAATTGGATTCACCACATTTTCCATCGTTTTTCCTGCTAAATGACGCTCATGCAACTTCGGCATCACTTCATCAGGTAATGGTTCACCAGCTGTGTAATAATAATGGTTGGGTCCAATATTCACCTCATCCGTTGTCAATTTTACCCAAGTTTTTTCTTTCAACAGCCGTGACACTTCAGAATTAGGATCATTCATATCACCAAAAATCAGCGCCCGTCCCACACAGGTTTGAACACAAGCAGGTGCCAATCCTTCATGCATTGAACCACAATACGCGGATTTTCGGGTAATTTGTGCCACTCATCGCAATCTCAAACAAATGGTTGCGATGGGTGAATTTCGTGAAGATTTGTACTATCGCATTAACACTTTTCCTATTTTTTTACCTTCCTTACGAGAACGACGTGAGGATTTACCATTATTAATTGAGGCACTATTGCAACGAATTGCGCCAGAACGCAATTTATCTTTGCACCCTCATGCTTTACAAATTTTACAACTGTATGATTTTTCAGGGAATATTCGAGAATTACGAAATATTTTAGAACGAGCGAGTTTGTTAGTGGATGGTGACTTAATTTTGCCAGAACATTTGCCAGAAGAATGTGGACATGATAAACCAATCTCGGTGAGAAAAAAGGAGGATAATCAAAATTCACAAGTTGTGATGCCTTTACGTAAAGTAGAACAAGATTATTTACAATGGGCAGTCCAACATTTTAAGGGCGATAAAAAAACTTTAGCTCAAAAATTGGGGTTGAGTGAAAGAACTTTATATCGAAAGTTACAATCGTTATGATTTGAAAGGATTTGAAGAAGAAATTATAAACAAAGCGGTACTTTCGCTTATTCATTCAAAGTGAAAAAAAACAAGCGAAGTACCGTATTAAGAATAGCTTTTCAGAAAAAGATTTTGGTTTTGAATTTGCCTTTGATAACTGAACATTGATATTTTGTTGTCAAAAAAAACGATTAAAAAATCAACAAAGCCAATACTAACCAAATTGGGCTTGTCATCACAGAAAATATTGAAATTGAAATGCAGTAATCTTTAAACATGATTAAATTCCTCTTTATGTACACAAACTTACTCATTATTAAAGCAATATATGTGCCACAATTTGGAAAATTATAATTTATTGTTTTTAAAGTATTTTTTTTACAAAAAAACCTCAAATTAAAAACGACATGAAATAAAGTGACATTTTTGGCAGTGTTATTTTTGAAAATGATTGACAAATATGACAGTTTTTTGGGGCACAAATTATGAATAACTACAAGGATTACTTTTAATAACTGATGTTACGCATCCTCGTTCACAAGTCGCAAAGCGTTGCTTTGCACTCCAAAATACG
>CAYFOB010000369.1:0-4866 GCA_964344525.1 uncultured Thiomargarita sp. | reverse complement strand
GCACGCCCGCAAGGTTATTAACAGCGATCCGTATTAAACGTACCAACGGACCTTGGCGTGCATATTCATGCAAATAAACGGCTGCCACTACCCCAAACGGGGTAACAAATACTGACATGAGTAAAACCATCAAGACGGTACCAAAAATAGCGGGAAAAATACCCCCCTCAGTATTGGCTTCACGCGGTTCCCCACTGATAAATGCCCATAAATTGTGAAAATAATGTCCCAATTTACCACCAAAGTTCATGGCATTGGGTTGAAAAGCTTGAACGATTTTTGATAAGGGTATAGTAACAGTACGCCCATCCATCACCCGCGCCGTGAGACTATCTCGTTCTATCGCCTCGCGTAATTTATTTAATTTCAGCTGATACTGTCGATATTCCTCGTTCAACGCCTCACGTTGTTCTTCAATGCTTACGGTATCCGTCTTCCCTTGCAGCGCTAATCTGCGTTCTTTAAGACGCAAGCGTTCAAGTTGGTAATTGATGCCACCAATGTCATTTTTTTCAATTTGACGAATTTGTTGACGCAGGTTTATGACTCGTTCTAATCGTTGTTGCAAGATAGTCCAAGCCTCTTGATCACGCGCAATGACAATATTTTTTTCTTGAACAGTCAGCAAATATCCGTAAAAATTACCCCATTCAAGACGTTCCAATACCATCACATTTGAAACAGCTTGTTGTTCGACGATATTGTCTTGTTCAATCCATATAAAATCCATGCCATCTATGTCTCGATTACCGATTTTCATCAAATAACGAGTCATCATTGCTTGATCAGTAGTCACTTGCTCTTCATCAACCATTTCACCAATCAAGGTGATGGTTTCTTGGTTCTGACGATATTGCACCTCAACGACTTCAGCAGGCCAAAAATGGGTGAGTCCACGTACTGCAATTAACAATAATAAGCCAGCAACGGCAACCAGTGCTAAACTTAAGGCGCCGGCTGTTATCCATATCCACGGTTGCCCGCTTTTCCACCATGTGTTGTTCATAAGTCAATTAAAAATCAGTCGAAATAGCTGTTAAACCCATCTACAACGCACTAAATTTCTTTCGCAACCGCTGTCGAATAATTTCAGCAATGGTATTAAAGAAAAAGGTAAAAAAGAACAATACTAAAGCTGCCAAAAACAAAATGCGATAGTGTGTACTATCGACTTCTGACTCAGGCATTTCCACGGCAATATTGGCTGATAATGTACGCATGCCTTCAAAAATGCTCATATCCATCACCGCAGTATTACCTGTCGCCATCAACACAATCATGGTTTCGCCAATGGCACGCCCAAATCCCATCATAATGGCTGAAAAAATACCTGGACTCGCCATTGGCAAAATGACTTTTACTAAAGTTTGCCAACGGGTTGCACCCAATGCGAGTGAACCACGTATCAAATGTTGAGGCACACTAAATAGGGCATCTTCAGCGATGGAAAAAATGGTCGGTGTCACAGCAAATCCCATCGCTAATCCCACCACAAGGGCATTGCGTTGATCGTAGCCCATTCCCATTTCTTGTTCTAACCATTGGCGCATGTCACCGGCAAAAAAGAGCCATTCCATTGGTTGGCTCAGCGCAAACGATAGCCAACCCAATCCAAGTATGATGGGTATTAAAATCACCGCTTGCCAACCATCGAACTGGTAACGCGATGGAAAAAATTGCCACACCCAGCCACACAATAAAAATCCAATCGGCAACAGCAATATGACAGCAAATACACCAGGCAAATGCGCTTCAACGTAAGGCGCTAGCCATAAACCTGCCAAAAATCCCAAAATCACGGTAGGTAAGGCCTCCATGATCTCAATCATCGGTTTAACCGTTTGGCGCATTTTGGGAGCCATAAACTGTGCCGTAAAAATTGCGCCCAACAAACCAATGGGGATGGCAAACAGCATGGCATAAAAAGCCCCTTTTAGTGTGCCAAAGGAAAGTGGTACTAGACTGAACTTGGGTTCAAAATCGCTGCTAGCGGATGACGATTGCCATGTGTACTCAGGTTCTTGATAGTTTTCATACCAAACTTTTTCCCAAAGTACTGCCCAAGAAATTTCGGGATATTCGTTATGCACTTCCAAGACATGCAAGGTTTTATCATCATCAATTGCTAATAAGTGTTTTCCCCGTGGAGAAAATGCAACATGGTGAATGGCCTTATCGGACAATTGTTTTTGATAAAGCAGGCGCTGCGATGTTGCATAAAAAATCCCAATATGACCTTGATCATCAGCGGCTGCAAACCCTTTGCGACGGTGTTCTGAGCTTATGCTGGTGATATTTGAGGAGGCTAAGCGAAATTGCCGGATGCGTTTTAAATTGCCCTGTTCATCTCGAATTGGCAACCATTGTTGTATGACCCCATGATCGTTACCAATCAAAAGAGAAATACCACCCAACAAAAAGCGAGCACTTGTAATATTTGATTGCCCTGTTGAAATATCTTGACGATGGATAATTGCATCAGAGTTGATTGCATAATGGCTTAAAATGCCCAAGGCTTGAGTCGCATAAATACTGGCAAAATCAGGTTTTAATAGCAAATGATTGAACTCAATATCCCCTAATTCGATCATCAAACTATTTTGCTGCTTAATGACTATATCCTCATCAAAAAAGGACTCCTCATGAGAAAACGGCACAAATACTAAACGTTTATCATCAGTGATTGCTGCTATACCAGAATTGTCTTCATTAATTTGTACAGCCAATAAATCTAATTGTTGTTGATTTGGATCAATATCTATAATCGCTTTCCCAAAGGGATACTCAACAATTGGGGTGATGGTACGCTGATCATTTGGATAGCTGACTTCAAAACGATAGCGCATGATCAAGGCTTGTCCGTTATCAAATCCCAAGGCAACAAGATTGGGTAATGTCGTGGCGACTGTGGTCACCGCTGCGGGTAAATCCAATGATTTTTGATAAACAATTTTCCCATCATTGATATTAAAAAACACGACATTACCGCTTGCACTGACACGCACCGCCACCGAGCCCTGCTCCTCAACACCAAGATATACGCTACGCTCTGGCAATGAATATTGAGCAAGCGATTTGACATCAGCAGGCGAAAAGATTGGCAAAACAACGTAGAGCAAATAGAAAAAAATCAGCGTAATTGCAATGATTACACTAATACCGCCAATCCCAACGGTATAACGAAGCCATTGATCCTTACGTAAGCGGTATCGTTCGATAGGTGTTGTTGTAAACATATTATGAGTTATCAGTAAACAGTTATCAGTTATAAATCAAATAAACTTGATAATTGATAACTAGACTTGTCCCTAAATAATCTGAACTGTGATTTATGTGATTGATATGATGAGGGTGTTGATGCTTATTTTCATATCAATCACAGTTCAAAATTTATTCGAAAACCTGTTGACATACACCCTTGCGAACTTCCCCCAACTCATCCAAAATATAACAAACCTTCTTAGCAGCTAGGGGAATATAACCATCTTTGATAACAACTTCTTGTCCCTCCTTGGATAACACCATTCTAATAAAGGCCTTTTCCAATTGCGGCAACCTACTGTTAGGTTTTTTGTTAACATAGATGTAGAGAAAACGCGCTAAAGGATATTTACCTGCGAGCGCATTTTCTGATGTGGCTTCAATGGGGGAGTCATCGGATTCCTTAGCCAATGCCACAGCTTTAACCCCAGAAGTTTTGTAACCAATACCAGAATATCCAATCCCATTCAAAGACTGGGAAACGGATTGTACAACTGATGCGGATCCAGGTTGTTCATTCACATTATTTTTATAATCGCCTTTGCACAAAGCCTTTTTCTTGAAATAACCGTAAGTACCAGAAACGGAATTACGCCCATATAATTGAATCGAACGAGTTGCCCACTCGCCGGTTAACCCAAGATCTCCCCATGTTCTAATATCCTGTGATCCTCCACAGTTACGGGTTGAGGAAAAAATGGCATCAACCTGAGAAATCGTTAGGCTTTTGATAGGATTATCCTTGTGCACGTAAACCGCCAAGGCATCGATAGCCACCGGCACTGCAGTTGGGTCGTACCCATATTTATCATAAAAGGCTGAATTTTCTTTGGGCTTCATTTTGCGGCTCATAGGACCAAGAGTCGCAGTGGCTTCTGTTAAGGCGGGTGGTGCTGTGGATGAACCAGCAGCTTGCACTTGAATATTCACATTAGAATAATACCATTGGAATTTCTCAGCCCATAAAGTCATCAAATTAGCCAGCGTATCTGATCCAACACTGGATAAAGTGCCATCAACACCTCTGAGGGCTCTATAATTAGGCAATTTTTGATCAAGTTGAGACGCTGCCATGACTGAACTACAAATTGCCATGATCACTAAGAGCGCCAATGATTTGGCAACGGTGCCTTGAAAAGGCGAAAATCTGAAATATTTACTGTACATATGATATATTGCATTCAAATTTTGATTATAAAATGAGCATTATGCAGACATAAGATGATAGCTATGTGAAAAAAATATGACGATTTTGTGATCAGGAATCGAATCAATTTTTTGTCCTACTCATCACAAATTGGAGGCAATTTGGGGGGAATAAACGAATTCAGAGAGGGGATCGTAGCAAATCAAGCATGCAGAAAGGATAAGTACTGAACCATAAATTTTCAGGCATTTTGGAGTCCAAAGCTTAGCGAAGGGAAAAAGACGCCCTTCGCTAAGCTTTGGACTCCAAAATGTGGTAAAACTTGTGAGCGGTATTTAGTTCTGAAATGTGGGTGATGTTGTGATAATGGTTAATTGTTAATGATTAAATTTGAATGGATAACCATTAAGAGGCTGTTTTGGAAAAAATGAAAAGTCTTTTTCAGAAAACGAGAAAGA
>CAYFOB010000368.1:0-4869 GCA_964344525.1 uncultured Thiomargarita sp. | reverse complement strand
TTGAACATCGAGTAATAAGGTAAGTTCCTTGTTAGGAGTGCCGGTGCTTTCCCCCATGATGCGAGTACGATTGCGAAATGGCGTCACTGAATCCACAGTATGAGTACTTTTGCGCGTACTACACAATCCCGCTCTTCCCCAATAAGGACGCGAACAAACACTATTGGAAGAACTTGTCACATCCCAACGGGAAACTTCCAAGGTGTCATCATCCAAGTCCCAATCTTCAAAATCACCAAAATAAAGTACATCTCGCCCTAGCCTTACCGTTAAATTTGGGCTATCAGAATTGATTTTCAGCAAAGATTCACGACTGTTTGCCAACATTCTTAAATCCACAATGGTCATGCCTGAAGCGGGGATTTCAACTTCCAATCCCAAGGTACGATCTATCTTCTGTGGTTGTGTCTCATCCCCAAAAACGACCCATCCTTGAGAGTTATAAGGATAAACTAATCCGCCATATTTATGTGAAAATTCACCGATACGACGCAAAAAGAGATCCGCTAAATAACCACTGATAGGTTTTGGCACATAATCTTCAACATAAACGGGTAAAAAGCGCACATCTTTGACAATATCCCCCTGCATATCAACACGCACTAACAATCCCAGCATCGTTTCTAGCCGTGCTTGATCAAACATTAAGTTGCCCAAGCTGTGTACAGTCACAATACCATTGATTTTACCTATACCCTGAGCGGAGTGGGGATGGTGCCCAATCACTAATTTGGCCCCAGATTCTACAGCATGGTTAATACTATTGAAAAAACCACTTGTTGGCTCAAAAGTATATTCTACGCCCCCATGTAATTGTGCGATAGGAATAAACCCAGCATCTAGCTCTCTTTGTATGGCATTTTTAACGCCTTCTTTGTCACGTAAATTTGCAGCCCCCGCTTTATTTTCGCCAGCAACGTAATCAATGCTGTGTTTACTCCCATCGATTGAAGTCATAGACAAAAAAGCATAAGGCGCACCCTTGAGGCCCTTGCGATAAGCCAAAAACGCTTCCTCACTATTCATACCAGCCCCGCTATGTGGCATATTTATTGCATTTAACGTTGCAATGGTATCAGCAACCCCAATGTCTAAATAATCATAAAGATGGTTATTGCCTAAAGAAACATAGTCCACACCTATCCAGTGCAAAGCCGGTGCTGAGTTTGGAAGAGTAAAATAAGCATAATCTTTCTCCCAATGCGGTGTTGAGGGATTACGAGTCAAAGGCGTTTCCAAATTCAGGACACTCCAATCTGCTTCCAGGTAATAAGGACGAATGAAACTTCCCACATACTTGCTGCCAGATAATGGTTGAGAGGCCAAAACCAGCGCATTTGGATCGTCCTGTGGTAGTTGATCGCGAGGAGTCAGCTCTTTTGGGTCAAGATAACGCCTACCAAAGGAAGTATCACCACCAAACAAAAAACGAACTTCATTATCCGGTTTAGCAGCTAACAAAATAGGATCCAAGCGTATGTTCACCATCGTATCTGCATAAAACAAATAAAGCGGGATCAATTCATTATGATAGCCAAATCGCTTAACTTCCAGCAAACGGTTTTTGCGTTCGATGTTAGTTAAAGAAAACTGCCCATTAACATTTGTTGTAGTGCTTTCATCCAGCAGTTTGACTTCAGCATTCGATAGAGGGTTGCCTTGCTCATCCAATACTCTACCTTCAACAGTCAAAAATTGATTATTAGCCACAGACTGAACTTTAGCTGTGTTTTCTTCCTCAGAAGAATCCCCTTTACACCCAAATAATAAAATAACCCCCAAATAGGGGATAACAACTTTGAGCAAAAAAGATATTTTCATTGTTGAGCACCTATTTTTAGAGTTGTCCGAAAATAAGTCCCAAACTAAAGTTTGGAAAAATCATCAAGGAATAATATCATAAGAACTGACGTCAGAAAAAAATTGTCGCACTTCCTCCTGTAAACCCACCGTAATTTTGCTTAAAGTGATATAAGCCCCCACCTTTTTTTCAGGTTCTAATTCAATTGCATAGTGCCCTGGGGGCAAATCTTCTTGTAAGGGAATAACAAAGAATTGTCCTGAATCAACAAAATCATTGGGTGTATTCAACACTGCACTCGCATCTCCACCAGCAGGACGTATATCATAATCGCGTAGGAAAAAAGTCCAACCGATGTAATTCTGCAAGCCAGTTTTGGGTACTGCACTTAATTTCACTCGTATTTGCAAACGTTCTTCCATTCCATATGGCATATACAGCCGCACGGAAACTAATTCCTTGTCATGGCTACGTTTTTCATTAATAAACTGCATCCTCTGATCAAAACGATGCACTAAGCGTTTCACAAAAGCGGGATTTCCTTCTGTTGTTCTCGCATGGTTAATAAAAAAATCGCCCTGTCCCTGAGTTTTGATCATAAATGTATGTACGCCAGTTGTGATATTGGGAAGTTTTAATTGCCCCCTCTTACCAATGATATATCCTTTATAATATAATAAACCATTTAGCATGATATGTATATAAACCGGTTTTTTCTTGGGGCGCAGATAAATTAAGGTGGGTTGCACCGTTTTTTTAGCATTAACAAATTCTAGGGTGACAGGGCGCTCCTTGGGAATTTTCTGATAAATAGCCCCCAAGGCTTGATCACGTATTGGCAACTCACTGTCTCTCATTGTCAATAAATAGCGTGCTTGATATTTGTTTTCTGGTAGAAAATCTTCCCAAAGGTAGTTTCCAGCTAACATTTCTTCTAGTTTATCAGTTTCAGGGGGGCGACGTTGCGTCCTTAATAATGGAGCACGATTGATCTCATACAAATCGATATAATTTTCAGGACGCAATTTAAACCAGGCAGGTAGCCGTGCCACTTGTTGATCTGGTGCAAGATTATCTGGCGTATGGTAATAATCTTCTGGTATACGTTTTTTGACCAACATACCTATTGGGCGATTATAAACCGTCACCAATGCGGCGCAAGGGCTTGACAAGCGTAGCGTTTTGATTTGGGGGGGGATATGAAAATAAAAAGTGTCAGGGTCTGAAATTTCAAATGGTCCCCACCATTTACCCATTGTTCGGTCATAAAAAGAACGAGATTGTGTAAAAGCTATTGTCCCTGTTTTTTGGACAGTGTTCTCTACATCCAACAATGTATAGCTCACCTGGCAATCTGTCATATTTCCCAGGATAATAGGAAAAGGGGTAGGCGCTTGATTAATCGCCATGCCCATATTCTCTTTTTCACCAGGCGCTAACCGCACTTCCATGCCTAACAATTGTCGAATATCAATACGCACCGGTATTGGTAGTTCGCTGTAATGGTTAAATTGATAGCCTACAGGCATGTCTTGTTGTATGAATATAGTGCTTAATTGCGTGGGAGGTGGTGTAATTTCTCTCTGAGCACCGGCGTATTCTATAAAAACGCGCACCATCACCGGTTGAGAGGCAATAATTTCCAATAATCCCCCAACAAATTCCTGGTCAAAATAATCGTCACTGCCATCCCAGACAATAGAATGTTCAACACGCTCATTTTTTTTCCGCCCATACCATTTGATTGTGATTGTTACTGGCAGTTTTGTTGGGTTTTGTCCAGGTAGCGGGAGTGCGTTACTAAAACGAAAACGTACAAGCCCCCCTTGTTCTAATAGTGGCACAGTCGCCCAATGTAGTGGATCAACAAATACCCCATAGCTTTGTATGGGAGGCGGAATAATATCCCCTTCAAATTCTCTATGAATATAAATAACTCGGGGGTAATAATCCTCACCAGCCACACCTAAGGGTCCCATAGGGGTCCATCTTTCTCGCAATAGGTTATATCTCTCCTGCTTATTTAGAAACTCAGGTTCATAAACATTACCTCGAACCAAAACTTGTTTTTTTAAATCACTTAGGCGATGCCACAAATAATCTAATTTACCAGGATTTGTCGTTTCTCGCCAAGAAACGCGAATGCCTAAATCCATCACATCAGAATCTGCTGAATGAAAGCGAAATCGCAACAAACTCGCATTGGGTATCTCACTGAGGTTAATAAACATGTAGCGCCCATCTGTGGGTTGTTGATTAGGTGTGATATAAAACTTAGCCCGTAATATTTCTCCAGTCTCACCATCTTGATAAACTGTTGCCTTTGTGCGATGATGATAATCACGTTCAGCTAATAGGTTACCCTCTTTATCAAGCACCTGATATTGCAAGGCATAACGCCATTCCAGTTCCCTATTAACACTCAAAGCATGGGACACCGTTGCATTACTCAGCACCTTAACGAGTTGATACTTAGGCAAAAGGGAAAATTCTGTCCACTGTTCTTTATCTAATATGTAAACAGTACGTTTCAATGCTTTTCCAACTTTTTCTTGTAATTGAAGTTCTTTTTCCCCCCGCTTTATAAGCCAAGCATCTAAATCAACGCCTATTTCCCAAAATAAAGCGATAACGGCAATGAGAAGGGTAATTTTAGATAAAAAGAATAAAAATTTTTTCATAATTTTTAACCAAAAATATAACTACAAGGATTACTTTTAATAACTGATGTTACGCACCGAGTTTCTAAAAATATGGTAAAATTCTATTTATCAATTAAATCAATTTCATAACTACTAGTGCCGGAGGGCGGAAATTTCCAGGCCACTCGAAGCGGAGCTTCGGGGCATGCATTCCCAAGCGGGAGCTTGGGAACGAGAAAACCTATTTATTCTCGTTCCCAAGCTCCTGCTTGGGAATGCATTCATCGAAGCTCTGCTTCGAGTGTAGGTGGCCTGGAAATTTCCGCCATCCTGCACTAGTTGAGAGATAACTGATGAATAATTTACTTGAGATTTATACGGATTACTTAATCAGCTCATTTTCACAAACAACAGCCACAGGATTAT
>CAYFOB010000367.1:0-4879 GCA_964344525.1 uncultured Thiomargarita sp. | reverse complement strand
GCTTTTTGCAAGAAGTGCCATATTGTCTCCTTAATTTGGTAACAGGGCAATCACACCTTTATGCTTTTTTTGGTCAATAAAAAATTGCTTGATTTGTATTCTAGCATAAAATTTTTCTCTTTGAATTCAAAATCGAAAAAAAGCCCCTTGTCACAAGACAAGAGGCTTAATTGTCAAAAAACTACCAGCTCATTGAACCTCAAAGGACATCGCTTGACTCCAAGGTCCATAACCCACAGAATTCCAAGTTTGTATCCACCAAGTATAATCCCCATTTTCTAAGGAGGCTTCGAGTTCGACTTGGCAACGACCTTCAGAACACACTTTGCTGGCTCGATACCACTTATTAAAATAAGTACCAGTCGCATCATTGATCCAGAGGTGATACCATGTGGATGTATTGACGGCATTCCATTGATAGGCAGGAGTATCATCACTGATTGTCCCTTTGGGTGTTACGAGCTCTGCGGCATCTGGTAAAATGGTGGGTGCAGTGAGGTTGAACGTCATGCGATTACTCCATGGACCATAACCTTCCTCATTCCAAGTCTGAATCCACCAAGTATAATCCCCGTCACCCAGTGTTTTTGGTGAACCAACCTCGCAAACGCTCTCATCACAAATGTCATCAGTGTACCATTTTTTGATAATGGGACTATTGGCGGCATCGTTGACCCAAAGGTAATACCATGTTGCTTTGCTAACGGCTTTCCATGTAAAAAGGGGACTATTGTAAAGCGTTGTCCCGTCTGGAGAAATTAGCATGGCTGCCATATCGTCAATAGTGAATGTCATAGCATCACTCCATGGACCATAGCCTGCCGTATTCCAAGTCTGAATCCACCAAGTATATTTACCACCATTCTCAAGCGTTATTGGCGATTCAAGCTGACAACGAGTCGTGCAATCCAAATCATTGGCTTTATACCACTCAGCAAATAACTTACCAGATGCTCCGTTGATCCAAAGGTAATAGTAACTCGCCGAGTTGACCACTTCCCATGTAAAAACGGGCTTTGTTTCACTCATTGCACCGCTTGGGGCCGTTAGTGCTGCTTTGCCTGGTTTAACAACTGACACGCTGAATGTCATAGCATCACTCCAAGTACCCTCACCAGCACTATTTTTGGCGCGTACCCACCAAGTGGCATCACCTGTCAGTACTGTTGTTGGTGTCACAGAACAAGTGCCTGATGCACAATTCGCCTCGGAAGCGGTGTACCAAGTATTGATCACACTTTGACCGTTGGCATCATTTACCCACAATTGGTAGTCAGTTGCAGTGGAAACCGCATTCCAAGTGTAAGTGGGCTTGGTTTCTGTAATGGTATCTTTTGGTGATTGCAGTACGGGTTTACCGGGCACAGAGACAGGATCCCCTATTTGTGCATTGATATTGGGTGTGATTTTACCAGCCGTTACTGCAATGTCGGTGGCACTGTCAATATCTTCAGCATCGTCATAATATTCCAAAACCGAACCATCCTCATCCAAAAATTCAACACGATAAGTGCCTGTATTTAAACTGCCAAGATCATAGTGACCATCAACATCACTCCATCCATTACTAATCCATTGCCACCGGCTGCCATTCCAATAAGAAGCAATTGCCATAATATGCTGTAAAGGGTTTCCTGCGACATCCGTGATTGTACCCGTGATGTGACCAGCCAAGACAGTGAACTGAGCATCAATATTGGATGTTGTCTCGCCAGCGGTGACAGTTACGTCTTTGGCTTTTTCAACAAACGGTGCATCATCATAATACTCGGTGGCATAAGGGCCCTCATCATTCATAAATCTAACACGATAAGTCCCACTCTTTAGTCCACTTAATTCATAGTGACCATTGGAATCCGTAGAATCATCTACATAAAACCAATCCCACCAATTACCGTTCCAATAAAAAATGCCCACATTAATGCCTTTTAAAGGATTGCCATCAGCATCCGTTACCGTGCCGGTGATCTTACCTCCCAATTCTAATTGTGCATCAATGTTGGACGTGGTAGAACCTGCTGTGACAGTCACATCGGTGGCGCTTTCAACATCTGGCACATCATCGTAATATTCAGCGCCATAAATCTGGCTATGATAATCTTGAAATCTCACACGATAAGTTCCTGGATTTAAACCACTAAGATCATAGTGACCATTGGCATTGGTACGAACATCAGCAAAATCCTGCCACTCCATACCATTAAAATAACGAGCGCTTACCTCAATATTTTCTAAAGGATCACCATTCGCATCCGTTACCCTACCGGTGATATTACCCGTTGTACTACCAACTAAGTCTATTTGGGCATTGATATCTTCTGTGGTTTCGCCAGCAATTACTTCGATGTCGGTGGCATTCTCAATATCTGATGCACCGTCGTAATATCCCAGGAGCGAACCTTCATTATTATCCCAAAATTCAACACGATAAGTACCTGTATTTAGAGCACCAATATCATATTGACCATCAGCATCACTCTGTCCACCACTAAACCACTGCCACTGACTGCCATTCCAATGAGAAGCTATTGCATCAATATTTTTTAAGGGATTTCCAGCAATATCTGTTATTCTTCCTTTGATGTGGCCCGCCAAGATAGTCAACTGAGCATTGATGTTGGATATTGTCTCAGCAGTCGTTACAGTCACGTCCGTGGCATTTTCAACAAACTGCTTATTGTCAAAATATTGGATAGCATAGGTTGAATCTGGCCAGAATTGTACACGGTAAGTCCCTGCCTTTAAACCGCTAATATCATAATGACCATCAGCATCAGTTTCACCGTCATAGTCAAGACGGTCCCACCAATGACCATCCCAATAGAAAATCTCAGCCTCAATATTCTCTAAAGGCTTGCCATCTGCATCCGTTACTGTCCCTGTGATATGAGCGCCCAGCTCCAACTGAGCATCAATATCAGAGGTAGTAGAACCTGCAGTAACAGTCAGATCTTTGGCAGTTTTTTCACTCAAGGCATCGTCGTAATGCTCTGTGGCATAACGTCCTTCTCTATCTTCAAATGCCAGACGATAAGTCCCTGGATTTAAAGCACCAAGATCATAATAACCCTCGTCATTGGTACGTTCCCGGGCAATATCTTTCCACCGCATACCTGTAAAATACAGAGCGTTAACTTCAATATTTCTTAAAGGATTGCCGTCTGCATCCATCACTCTGCCAGTGATATGCCCTCCCAATTCTAACTGTGCATTAATATTGGAAGTGGTAGAACCTGCTGTAACAGTGACATCAGTGGCTTTTTTATCTGTTGGGGCATTGTCGTAATACTCAGTGACATAACGTCCTTCTTCATCTTGAAATCTCACAGTGTAAATGTCAGTATTCAAACTACCAAGATCATAGTGACCCTCACTATTGGTCCTGGTATCACTAACCCTGTCCCAATCGCCATCGTCATAATAATAGAGAGCAGAAACCCGAATATTCTCCAAAGGATTGCCACCAATATCCGTTACTGTGCCAGTGATGTGACCAGCTAAGGACAACTGGGCATCAATACCAGAAGTGGTGTTGCCAGCCGTGACCGTAATATCTGTCGCATTTTCAATATTTGGCGCATTATCGTAATACTCGGAGGCATAATTTCCATTTTGATCTTCAAATCTCACACGGTAAGTGTCAGTATTCAAACCACCAAGATCATAGTGACCATCGTTATTGGTTCTAGTAAGTACCTGTTCACAAGTTTTCACACATTTTGGAGTCCAAAGCAGCGCTTTGGGCATGGGTTTCCAAAGCGCTGCTTTGGACTCCAAAATACCTGAAAATTCATGGTTCAGTACTTATCACGAACCCAGGCCCACCAATCACCATTCCAACGACGCGCCTCAACTCGAATATTACTCAAAGGATTGCCAGCCTCATCCGTCACTGTACCGGTGATATGCCCATCACTCTCAAGACTTGACTCTGAAGCTGAAACCAAAGTATTACCTTCAGATTTCTGAGCCAAAGTCGTATGCTTTGCTTGTGTCAAACGATGTTTATCAAGTTTAAAAGGAGCTGCAGAACTCTCAGCTACCCAAAACAAACTGGCTAACAACGTCAGAACAAGCGCAAATAGTTTGTTACTAAACTTAGTCCTCTTAATTTTTGCAAATTGCAAATCACATAAAAATAACATTGTCAACTTTGTTTTGATTGGTAGGAGTTCAAACTTTAGTTTGGGTGTCCCAAGATAAATCTTGGACTCCTAGCCATCATAAAAAAAATTGACAGTGTACTACACCAATTTATTTGTTGGTTTGACAGTTATTTATCCTTTGTTGTACCAATTTTCGCTCATGTTACGCACTGATAAAAAAACATCAACGCTTGCGAGTGTTTCGTGTGTTAAACTAAACTTATCCGCTCCTTAAAAGGTTGGACACAAGAGGATATGGCAACCAAATTAAAAATATCTACCCAAGCCTACGCGAAAATAGAACGGGGCAAAACCGATGTGCATTATTCAAGGCTTAAACAAATCGCAGAGGTTATGGAGATAGATTTGCCTGAGTTATTTGGTTTAGATGAGAAAAATGTATTTAATTTAACAGGAAATAACAACAAAGGTGATAATTGGTATGTTAATTCTCCATCAGCTGGACAAATAGAATGCCAACATCAATTAGAAAAAGCACAATTATTAATTGAACAGCAACAAAACAAAATAGAGCTATTAAAACAACAGATTAGTGATTTGAGAGAGATTAATGAGTTATTGAAAAAATCAGAGAAACAAAAATAGGCATGTTAGTTATGGCAACTCTACAAGAGACTAAAAATTGATTTTCCATTATTAGCTTGGCTGAGAATGGATTTTGCGAACCACTTTTTGATCATCAAGAGATTGTTGTTGTGTAAAGGCAATAGCAG
>CAYFOB010000366.1:0-4881 GCA_964344525.1 uncultured Thiomargarita sp. | reverse complement strand
TGGAGGTCACTTAACTTCTTAAAATAAAAGCAAAATATTTTTCTGAAAAGCTATACCTTCAAAAGAGTTCCCATATATGATAAAAAATAGTCTAATTTTGATAGTTGATGATGATGAAGAATTATGTAAAATGCTCAATGTTTTGCTCAAACGAGAAGGATATAACACCTTAATAGCTCACGAGGGTCAAACCGCATTACAAATACTCACTGAAAAAAATCCGGATTTGTTACTACTTGACGTGCATCTTCCCAAGATGAATGGTTTAGAAGTACTACAACGTATGAATAACAACATACCTGTTGTCATGATAACAGGTTATGCCAATTGTCCTACAGCTGTTAAGGCTATTAAGCAAGGTGCCTACGATTATGTTGCCAAACCGTTTAAACATGCTCAAATTAAGCGAATTATAAACAATGCCTTAATAAGCCAACCTCCACAAATCTGTCAAATAGATTTCGATAGGAGCGAACTGAAAGAAAAAATGGGTAATAGTGATGTGGTTAATAAAATTATTAAAGAAGTGAATTGTGTCGCCTCATCAAATTTTACTGTTCTCATTCAGGGAGAAACGGGGGTTGGAAAAGAATTGGTAGCCCGCGCTATTCATGAAAGCAGTTCACGAGCTCATGGGCCCTTTATACCGGTTGATTGTGGGGCTATTCCAGAAACTTTGTTAGAAAGCGAATTGTTTGGGTATGAAAAGGGGGCTTTTACAGGGGCACAGCAAAAAAAGCAGGGCAAGTTTGAGATTGCGCGGGGTGGAACACTTTTTTTAGATGAAATTACCAATTTACCTTTAGTGAGCCAAGCTAAACTACTACGTGTTCTTCAAGAAAAAGTTTGTTATCCACTGGGGAGTGTTAAACCTGTCCACACCAATATTCGTATTCTAGCTGCTTGTAATGAAAACATTAAAGCAAAAGTGAGCGAAGGTTCTTTTCGTCAAGATTTATTTTACCGTCTCAATGAATTTAACTTAAAAATTCCACCACTACGAAAGCGCTCTAAAGACATTCCCTACTTGGCCAATCGCTTTCTTGAAATGACAAATAAAGAATTAAACAAGCAAGTGCAAACATTTTCAAATGCGGCGAACAATGCTTTACTTGCTTATTCTTGGCCAGGTAATGTTCGGGAATTTCGCGCTGTTATTCGTCGAGCAGTGTTATTAGCTGATGATATTATTGATTGTAAACATTTAGCAATCAATCTGACCTCTGAGCTAGAAGACAAAAAAACATCGACCCTTATTGAGGAAGGACTTTCTCTTAAGGAAATTGTACGCCGTCAAACCATGATGCTTGAACGACAAATCCTGAGCCAAACTTTGAAAACGACTCAAGGAAATAAGGCAAAAGCGGCTCGGATTTTACAAATAGATTACAAAACCATACATACCAAGTTGAAACAATTCGCAATAGAAGAAAAAAAATCATGAAAAAAGCCAATGGAATTTACTCCATATCTATGGAATAAATTCCATAACCTCAATTACCTATTTTTGCCACAATCACAAAACGATTTTTGATTTTTCAAAGGGTTATCAATTTTTTAGTTTTCATTTATTGGCATTGTTTTTGCATGAATTAGATAAATTATTCATTGGAAAATTGTAGCATGAACACCAAACCAATAATTTTGAATAATGACCACATGGCGCGGGTTGCTCACATGAAAAACGAATTTCTCGCCAACATGAGTCATGAGCTACGCACACCGCTCAATGCCATCCTAACTTTGTCAGAATTTTAATGGACATGCAAATGCCGCACATGGACGGTTTAGAAGCCACCAAAAAAATTAGAACCAATGAACAATTAGCTAAAACTCCTATTATAGCCTTAACAGCACTCGCCATGCCCGGTGATAAAGAACGTTGTTTTGAGGCAGGTGCTAATGTTTATTTAACTAAACCCGTCAAGCTCAAACGAGTGGTTGAAGAAATAGAAAAATTGTTGTCAAATAAAGGGGAAAAAAAATCATGAGCCAAAATAGCGGTTTTGAAGGTATTTTAGGGGGATTGACTAATCTAGTGGAAAAGATTGGCGAGCTTGCAGAAAAAGGAGAACAACTCAAGCGGACTGGCGAGTTTAATTTTGGTAAGGATGGGAAGGGTGTTTATGGGGTTTCAGTCAAAACGGGGCTGGGGGACAAAGGAGATCAGGAGATAAAAGTAGAACCTTTTGGTAATGTTCGCACCAATCAGGAGACAGGGGAAGCTGTTGTTCAGGAAACCCGTGAGCCCTTGACGGATGTTTTTGAAGAGGAGGATCACATTTTAGTGATTGCGGAAATGCCCGGGGTAAGTGCTGAGGATGTACAAGTGAATGTGCAAGATGATGTGTTAACGATTAGCGCAATGCGGGGAGATAAAAAATATCACAAAGAACTGCTATTGCCTGCGCGTTGTGTGAAGACGCAAATAATGTGTAATAACGGTGTTTTGGAAATTAAGTGTCTTAAATAACTGATGTTACGCATCCTCGTTCACAAGCGTCACCGGCAAAGCGCCGCTTCGCTGCGCTTTGCACAAATAAGAACAAGGAAAAATAAGAGTTCCAAAACCAACTACAGGGATAAAAAGGAAACAACATGAACCAAACAATTAAACTCAAAGTCAGCGAAGCCATTAGCAAAGATGTGGGACACGCTTTTGCCCGCATGGATCCTGAGGATATCAAAAAATTGTCAGCCAACATCGGTGACATTATCACTGTAGTGGGGAAAAAACAAACCGTTGCCAAAGTGATGCCTGCTTACAAAGAATTACGTGGACAATCACGTATCCAATTGGACGGCATCACCCGCGAAAATGCTGGCGCAGGACTCAACGATCAAGTGCAAATCTCTAAAATAGCCTATCAACCTGCTGATCGAGTCAGCATCGCACCCACCAACATTACCCCTGCGGAACGAGATTTAAAATATATTGGTAGTCTATTAGATGGTTTACCAATAAAAGTTGGAGATCGTATTCGTGCCTCCCTCTTTGGTAGCCGCTGGGCAGATTTTAAAGTGGAAAGTACAACCCCACAAGGTGCTGTGGTTATTAATCCAACCACCCAACTCGTTATCAGCAAAAAACGTGAAGAAAAACACACACGGGTTGCACTCTCCTACGAAGACATTGGCGGACTCAAACCCCAACTTCAACGCATCCGTGAAATGATTGAATTACCCCTGCGTTATCCAGAATTATTTGAACAATTGGGGATTGATGCACCCAAGGGCGTTTTTTTACATGGCCCTCCTGGTTGTGGTAAAACCTTAATTGCACGGACAATTGCCCATGAAACGGATGCCAACTTTTACTCCGTTGGGGGACCTGAAATTATACACAAATTTTACGGGGAATCCTTGCCAGGAGATGAATTAATTTTTGTTCTAAAAAATGGCTTACTTGAACGGCAAGCAATTGCTGATATTGTTGCCGCTCAAGACACAACGCTTAAAGTCCCCTGTTTTGGTGAAGATGGATCAATCACTTTTGGTCAAGTGACAGGGTTTCACAAACATCACTTTAATGGCAAATTGCTGAAAGTACAAACAGCAACAGGACGCTCAATTCGAGTAACAGATGATCATTCATTGTTTACGCTTGATGCGGAGGGTATTAGAAGTATTAAAACTTCTGAGCTTGTTGTTGGGCAATCTTTTGTCGCAGTACCTAAGCACTTACCCTTTGTTTCTCAACCATTGAGACAATTAAACCTATTGCCTTTACTTGAGAATGACCATAGAAGGGTAGTCAGAGGTGCATATTGTGAGCAAATTTTTGAACAAGCCATTACTACACTTGATCGACAACAATGTGCGGCTTGTGTTGGCATCAGTGTCAAATATTCTTATGATATTCCATCCAAGCATGTAGGTATCCGTCTGCCCCAATTTTTATCTCTCGCTGCAGAGGCTGATATTCCTGTAGAAGCAAAGCAATTGACACTTTCAACGATTAAGCGACATAAAGGCATACCTGCTGTGATGGCACTAGATGAAGACCTTTGTACATTTTTCGGGCTATGGTTGGCTGAAGGTTCATATTCAAAAGGGAGGATAGTGCGTCTCAGTATTCATTTAAAAGAAACCAAAATCGTTGCAACGCTCTGCGCTCGTCTCTTTGGCTATGTTGGTGTTTATCGTCATGAAGAGACTCAATCAACTGACGTCATAATTTCTTCACTCCCATTGCTGCGGGCAATGCAGGCACTGGGTTTCGTTGGTCATGCACATGAAAAGCGAATACCTTCCTTCGTTTACAATCTTTCTCGCGCCAACATGGCTGCGTTACTGCGAGGTTATTTTTCTGGTGATGGTTCAATTAATCGTGCCACACCAGCGCCACAGTTTGAAGTCTATACAGCTAGTGATACATTAGCTGATGAAATTACTTATTTGCTGCTTTTTTTCGACATTGTAGCCAAGTTATATAAGCGCCCTGGTAAATCAGGAAAACGTATTTGTTTTGCTGACAGTAAAAATTTAGAACGTTTTCTGGAAATTGGTTTTTTGGATATACATAAAGACAAAGAAAATCTCATCAGAAATTATTTGGCTAAATCGCCCGCATCGCGCCGTGACCGCATTCCTTTAGCCGCTGTGCAAGATCAACTTGGTTGGAAAGTTGGGGCTTGGGATGAATTATCCGCTATCAGTGTTGATGCCGTCAAGCGTCGTTTCAAATCGCTCCCAGCAGCGCTAAAACCAGCATTAGAAGGCGATATATTTTGGGATAAAGTGGTATCTATTGAACCATTGCCAGACCATCCTGATTTCGTTTACGACATTGGAGTGACACCAGGTGAAAATTTTATAGCCGGTTTTGGTGGTTTGTTTGCGCATAATAGTGAAGCACATTTAAGGAAAATCTTCGACGAA
>CAYFOB010000365.1:0-4884 GCA_964344525.1 uncultured Thiomargarita sp. | reverse complement strand
GCCCCGCTATCGACCAAGGCAGTGACTCGCTCTTTTTTTATTTTGCACTCACTAATATAACCTTTACGATGTAAAACCAAGTCTTCACCACTGACTAACTCAATTTCAGCATAAACTAACCCCATCTTTATTTCCTCCTTTTTATCAATCTCAAATTGCACATTGCAAAAAACATCAACCATATTAATTATATACAAAAAAACTAATTTTTGTGACAATTTTTTTAAACAATTTTTTTATAGGTGTACCGACATTCCGCACAAGCTATCCAACTTATTGATTTTAAAGCATAACTTTTATGTTTATGCGCCTATAAATTAAAAATATAGTTGTTTATTATCAATAAGTTACAAAAGCATGTGCGGAATGTCGGGTGTATTAGGCAATAAGTTGTCAACCAATCCAGATAATAGCTTGGGTTAGCGCAATTTAGGTAGGCTTTTTTTTACCAGAAAGGATAGGAGACGGTAAGCACGGTACGCAAGTATGATTAGCTACATAAAGTCACTCAATAAATACCTAAATTCTTTTTATCTAACAGTTCATAGTTATCACCTATCCACACACTGGGCTGATTTACTATATATATAAATAAAGATCACTCAAATGTACAAGCACAGGCTCGAACACTGACATGGGCACATCACGAAAGATGAGATATGATATTCGTTGTCTTACATTCTTCGCTCGTAGTAGGCGATGAATTTTCTCATCAGGATTGTTGGTTAGTGTAGGTTGGAATTTTCAAAAGAAAAAAACAAGATTGTACATACCACTTCCGGCTTTGATTTCTTAGGGTTTAACATTAAGCATTACCAAAACAATAAAATTAAAGGTAACTACAGGAAGGCTCTATTGAAAACAGAAACTGGTAAGAAAAGAGTAGAAAAAGATTTAATTCTACAAATAATACCAGCAAAGAATAAGGTGCAAAAACATAAGGAACATATAGCTGAAATCTTTGAGCAAATGAAATCAGCATCACAGGACGAATTAATCAAGAGACTAAATCTGGTCATAACAGGATGGGCGAATTATTATCGGTATCAAGTGTCAGGAAAGATATTCTCTCAATTAGATAGTTACTTGTGGGAAAAATTATGGTTATGGGCCTGTATGTCATGGCGAGTTTAAGAATGAAGATTTAATAGAAACTCATCATATAAAGGCTAGGATTGAGGGTGGAAAAGACGAATCATCTAATCTAAGTACCCGTTCACAAGTTTTCACACATTTTGGAGTCCAAAGCAGCGCTTTGGGCATGGGTTTCCAAAGCGCTGCTTTGGACTCCAAAATACCTGAAAATTCATGGTTCAGTACTTAGCTTTATTACATAGACATTGCCATGATCAGCTTCACGCTATAGATACGAACAGCGTCAATAAAGAAAAGACTCAACAACCACCCGCTAAAGACGGGTGGGTTAGAGAGTTTGGAAAATAAAGGGTTGCTTGGTCGAATAAAGGCCAAAGTTTTTGGAGGTAAACCTAAATGACTAGGATAAGTCATTTACTAGAGGAGCCGTGTGAGATAGAAATTCTCACGCACGGTTCTGAAGACGAGTTTGTTATGGCGACATAGCGAGCTTAGTTTAACTGAATTGAGCCGTGAGCGATCACATTTGCTCACATTTCAAGTAGCAGAGAAATCTCTATGTACAGGACAAAAAATTAGCAAATTAAGATTTATTATTGTAGAATGTTGAATTTTTTGAAATATTAAAAGGTCAAAATCTGACTGGCCTCATATTGAAGAACTTTCAAAAATTTTAAAACTAAGTTTTAATTGGCATGGTGCACGGCTTTATTTTCTTGCGAAATTTATTGTGGCACTGCTAATTGTTTGGTCTGTTAACTTAACAAAAATTGCTGAGGCCTTTCTTGGCAAAGCCAAAATAGACATTATAAAAGATTACAACGTTTTTTTAGAGGATTTAAATTAGACTTCGTACAAATAACAAATATTACCCAAAACTTTGCGCGGAGTGCAAGGTTCACTTGCACCAATTCAAACTGGAGAAACAATCCATGTTCAGGAATTTGACAAAAATTGTCACACCGTTGCTATTGTTGTTATGGATAAGTGTCGTTCAGAGCGCTACCATCAACCTTAAAGTAGACAAAACCAGTGTTACTGAAGGCGATACTTTCACCCTGACAGTGTCATTGGAAGTGGCCCCCGGTGAGGATACGACAGGTTTGGCAGGTGTTATTGTTCTTTTGACGACGGACGGTGATGAAAGTGACTTATCCTCGTTGCCCACTTCGATAAGACTCAATTTGGATAATCGCCAACAGTCTTTTCCCATTGAAGCCAAAAAAGACGCAGTAGCAGAGGGGCGAGAAACGTTCACCTTCAAAATTGGTATAATCCCAGTTGGGGGGAGCAATGTGACTTTGGGCCAAAATACGCAAAAGGTCACCGTAAGAGACCAACAAGCCAGTCAACCGCAAGCGGGTACAACTCTCTCTAAATCCGCAAAAACTTTGAAGGAGACTGCTACAACGCCTAACCAGCGTGAAGTAGGCATAACAATTGGAACGGTTTGTGATTCTGGAAATGCCAGCGCTAAGTTGCAGGAGGAATGCGATAATTTGGTAGAACATGCCAAAGAGTCCCCTAATGAGGTCGCTAATGCTCTGGAAGAGATTGTTCCAAAGGAATACGCAACTCAAGGCTACATCGCTTCGCTCTCCACCGTGGTCCAATTTAAAAATGTCAATGCCCGAATGGGTGTGTTACGCGCTGGCAAAGCGGGTTTCAATATGTCAGGCTTAAAAGTCAACCTAAACATCAATGGCCAACAATTGCCAAGTCAACTTTTTGCCAGTTTGTTGACATATGCAACGGAGACAACTACCGAAAATGTTGGGGCTAATTTTAGTCGGTTGGGTGCTTTTATTAATGGTGAAATCAATTTTGGAGAAAAAAACACGACTGAGCGCGAATCAGGTTTTGAGTTCAGCACATTAGGATTGACCACCGGAATAGATTATCGCTTTACAAACAATTTTGTGGCTGGCGTCGCGTTCGGTTATAGCAACAGCGGAAGCGATTTCGATGGTGGGGGTGGCAATATAGATGGTGATGGCTATAGTGTGAGTTTGTATGGTACTTTTTACCAAGGCGATGCGTTATATATTGATGGATTGTACAATTATGGTCACAGCAGTTACGACAATGAGCGTAAGATTGTCTACCAAATCGCAAACACTCAAGTCAATCAAACCGCCTTTTCAAACAACGACAGTGATCAACACGCACTGGGAGTTGGAATGGGCTATCATTTCAATCAAAATGCCCTCACCTTCACGCCCAATCTTCGCCTTGACTATATTCAAACAGATATTGACGGATTTGCTGAAACCCTAAGCAATCCATCCGCCTCCGGTTCAGGTTTGGCAATTGCGTTTGCTAGTCATAAAGTCAAATCGTTGACGCTAACGCTAGGTGCTCAAGCAGATTATGCGATAAGCCAATCATGGGGCGTTTTAATTCCCCATTTTGAATTTGGTTTAGTGCATGAATTTGAAGATGATGTCCAACAAATGACTGGTCATTTTTTGGAGGATGCCGGAAAAGAAACCTTTACTTTGCAATCTGACTCGCCTGACAAAAATTATTCAAATCTAGGTTTAGGCGTATCAGCACAAATGAGCCAGGGCAGGTCTGCATTTATCCAGTATGAGGGTACATTTTGCTTACGTGATATTGAGCGTCATGCCATTATGGCTGGTGTGCGATTTGAATTTTAATATTTTGAACTGTGATTTATGTGATTGATATGATTATTATGAGGGTGCTAATGCGGATTTTTTCCTCAAATCAATCACATAAATCTGTCAGGAAAAATTATTTAGGGACAAGTCTAATAAGTTCATTACTGAATGTCAGTAAATCCAAAGCCGTATTATGAATGGTGTTAGCCTCTTCCTTTTCTTGAACACTCATTTCTTGATTTTCAGCTAAGCGTTGTGTGAGGCTCAACAAAGTATTTAAAGAAGCCTGAAGTTCCTGCGATTTGGCAAGATATTGGCAAGCCAGTTCGCTGGCATTTACCTCAATCGCCGCCCTCGTTTCTTCTAGTGCAGGATGGCGGAAATTTCCAGGCCACCTACACTCGAAGCAGAGCTTCGATGAATGCATTCCCAAGCAGGAGCTTGGGAACGAGAATAAATAGGTTTTCTCGTTCCCAAGCTCCCGCTTGGGAATGCATGCCCCGAAGCTCCGCTTCGAGTGGCCTGGAAATTTCCGCCATCCTGCACTAGTTCCACTTGGAGCTTGTCTAATTTGCTATTCTTTTCTATCATTTCCTGTTCTTGCAACTCTAGTTCTTTGGTGCGTTCCTCCATTTATTCCGTGCCTTGGCGCAATTCTTCCTCCTGAAGTTGCAATTCTTCAGAGAGACTTTGCAATTCCTCATTGGATTCTTGAAGCGCTTCTTGTTGACTTTGCATTTCCTCAGCATGCTGGCTGGTTTCTTTGATGAGCGCTTGCAAGTTGCCAGCGGCTAATCCCTGAGAAACATCAAAGTAATCACCTCTTCACGAATTGGGGACTAATCTTTCAGACTGTGTAATAATGCCTGTGCCAGCAGAGAGCACGTGTCACTTGTAACGGATGGTTATAGATTTTAGTCCAATAGATTTTTTTATTTATTTTTATGATAAACAAATTGACTTGTATTTTACAAATTAATTGATTTATACATAAAATATACAACTGAAAAATCCAATTTATGATTGACAATCTGATGTTACGCACTTTTGTTCCTACAATCAGTCGCTAAGCGTTGCTTGGAACGAGGTTCCGTAACATCAGTTATAATAGAACTCGATGTTCAAGTTAGTTAATTAGAATATTATGATATTTTAATAAAAATAT
>CAYFOB010000364.1:4271-4890 GCA_964344525.1 uncultured Thiomargarita sp. | reverse complement strand
TCGTCTATCAAAAAATAGCCGTTTACCTAGCGCAGCCTTGGCTTCGTCAATTTGAAGTTGTGGCAATGGACCAATATCTGCCGAATGTCCAATATTGGCAGTTAGTGCCATGGCTAGGCTAATTGAGATCGTCAAAAGACGATGTTGTTTATTCATGTGGTATTTACTCCGTTTTGTTGATAATTTATGTCCCAAACTTGGACTCCTTGGATTAGGAGTTCGGTCAGGGACATACGTTCACTACATTCCGAGCGAAAGCTTTTGCCTTATCCGATTGACAAAGTAATCGCTTTCCGTTATTTACTGATGTTACGCAGCCTCGTTCACAAGCGGCAAAGCGCTGCTTTGCACTCCAAAGAATTTAACGTTTTTTTTTTCGTTCCAAGCTGCGCTTTGTCAGTGTGGGAATAAAAGTGCGTAACATCAGTTATTTATTCATTATTTCCAAATTCAACGCCACATCAATAATGTCGAGAAAAACCACATAAAATATATGATTAAAATGTATCAAAGTGCTATAAATGATGTCAATAAATTTTTACATTAAATCGCATATAATTTATTTATTATTTATATAATTAATTTGAACTGTGATTTATATGATTGATATGATTATTTT
>CAYFOB010000364.1:0-4168 GCA_964344525.1 uncultured Thiomargarita sp. | reverse complement strand
AAAGTTTGCAAAGTCACACTTGATGAAACTTTGGAAGTTGGAAATTATCAAAGAAGTTCAACCACCCATTGAGTAACAAGTGCGGTTGCCTTAGCGCATTCATTCTTACGGGCTTCATTAAATTCCGTATATTCTTTGGCATCCCACATGTCATAAGTGCGCCCAGTAAATTGTTTTTGAAGGTGTTCGCAAGTAACGCCACCATATTCTTTCTTAAAACGTTCAACCAGTTTTTGTCCCACTTTGAAATTGTTGACAAATCGCCCCTTTTCAAAATTGTCCCTGTCTCGTCCACGTTTGCTGCTCAGTGCCATTAATCCACCGGTTAGTGCCCCACAGGCACCGATTCCAGTTAAACCGCCGCCGCCAGAAAGTCCATGGCTGGCTTTTATGGTTTCGTCTGTCACTAACCCAACCGTTTCTTTGACCGTCGTTAAGACACATTGGGGACAACATCCATATTTCAATTCATAATCATAAGCCATTTGATAAGCTTTTTTGGCAAGGATTTCTTTTTCTTCTTTTTTCATCTGTGATGCTCCATATTTTCAGCACTAAAAAATTGAGGGTTTTAATATACCGAAAATTTGAATTGTGTCAAGGCAAACTCTCGGAAATAGCATGTTAAAATAAATAAAACCAAGTTTACGTTTTTTAATAACTAATAACTGATAACTGATAACTGATAATGCCAAAACGTACCGATTTAAAAAGTATTTTAATTATTGGTGCTGGACCAATTGTGATTGGTCAAGCTTGTGAATTTGATTATTCTGGCGCACAAGCCTGTAAAGCGTTGCGAGAGGAGGGGTATCGCGTCATTTTGGTCAATTCTAATCCAGCAACCATTATGACGGATCCTGAAATGGCGGATGCGACTTATATTGAGCCAATTCGGTGGGAAACAATTGCCAAAATTATTGAACAGGAGCGCCCTGATGCGCTTTTGCCTACAATGGGGGGACAAACGGCGCTTAATTGTGCTTTAGATTTAGTACGAGAGGGTGTTGAGGTGGAAATGATTGGGGCTTCTAGAGCGGCGATTGAGAAAGCTGAGGATCGGGAAAAATTTCGTGATGCAATGCGCAATATTGGGTTAGAAATGCCCCACTCTTTTATTGCTCGTAGCATAGACGAGGCTTTTGAGGCGCAAAGTCAAATTGGTTTTCCGGTGGTTGTTCGTCCTTCATTTACTTTGGGGGGCAGTGGTGGGGGGATTGCCTATAATCGTGAAGAATTTGTCCTCATTTGTGAACGCGGTTTAGAATTATCACCCATTAATGAGCTATTGATTGAAGAATCGATACTGGGCTGGAAAGAGTTTGAAATGGAGGTGGTGCGTGATCGTAAAGATAATTGCATCATTGTTTGTTCAATAGAAAACTTCGATCCTATGGGCGTACATACAGGCGATTCTATTACTGTTGCACCGATTCAAACGCTCACCGATAAGGAATATCAGATCATGCGTAATGCCTCAATAGCGGTGTTGCGCGAAATCGGTGTTGATACTGGCGGCTCTAATGTGCAATTTGCGATAAATCCAAACGATGGGCGCATGATGATTATTGAGATGAATCCGCGTGTTTCGCGCTCTTCGGCATTGGCTTCTAAAGCAACGGGGTTTCCAATAGCTAAAGTCGCCGCCAAGTTAGCAGTGGGTTATACCTTGGATGAGCTCGCTAATGAAATCACCGGTGGCGCAACTCCGGCGTCGTTTGAACCGACGATTGATTATGTTGTTACCAAAGTGCCTCGTTTTGCATTTGAAAAATTTCCACAAACCGAGCCTTTGTTAACAACCCAAATGAAATCGGTTGGTGAAGTGATGGCGATTGGGCGGACTTTTCAGGAATCTTTACAAAAAGCCTTACGCGGTTTGGAAACTGGGGCGCATGGACTTGATCAGCGTTTAGATCCTAGCATGGACAAAATTGAGGTACATGAGATGTTGCGGCATCAATTGCAAAATCCTGGTCCAGAGCGTTTGTGGTATATCGCTGATGCCTTTCGAGTTGGATGGAGTATTGAGGAGGTGCAGAAATTTACGGCAATTGATCCGTGGTTTTTAGTTCAAATTGCTAATTTAGTTGATGAAGAGTCCAGTTTGTGTATTGGTTGTTTGGAGAAGATGGATGCTGATAGATTGCGTGCCCTGAAACGTAAAGGTTTTTCAGATCCTCGTTTAGCGCAATTATTGGGTGTTGATGAAAAAACCGTGAGAGATTTACGCCATTGTCATAATGTACGTCCTGTCTTTAAGCGCGTCGATTCTTGCGCAGCTGAATTTGCCGCAACCACGGCTTATATGTATTCGACTTATGAGGAGGAATGTGAGGCTTGCCCTACCCAGCGCGATAAAATTATGGTACTAGGTGGTGGTCCTAATCGCATTGGTCAAGGGATTGAATTTGACTATTGTTGTGTGCAAGCTGCGCTTGCCTTGCGAGATGATGGTTATGAAACCATCATGGTCAATTGTAATCCGGAAACTGTGTCTACTGATTATGATACCTCTGATCGTTTGTATTTTGAGCCGCTCACTTTGGAGGATGTTTTAGAAGTTATTGCCATAGAAAAGCCAAAAGGGGTTATTGTGCAATATGGTGGACAAACGCCCTTAAAATTGGCACGGGCGTTGGAGGCAGCCGGTGCCCCGATAATTGGTACCAGTCCAGATTCTATTGATTTAGCCGAAGATCGTGAACGTTTTCAACAATTAATCAACCAACTTGGTTTACGCCAGCCTCCTAATCGTACCGCACGCACGTCGGATGAGGCTTTAACACTTGCAGAGGAAATTGGCTATCCGTTGGTAGTGAGACCTTCTTATGTGCTTGGCGGACGTGCGATGGAAATTGTTTATGATCAAGATGACTTAAAGAATTATATGCGTCAAGCTGTTGCCGTCTCTAATGATTCTCCTGTTTTATTGGATCGTTTTTTAGAGGAGGCGATAGAGGTGGATGTGGATGCTGTGTGCGATGGAGAGCATGTTTTAATTGGTGGCATTATGGAGCATATTGAGGAGGCAGGTGTACATTCTGGTGATTCTGCTTGTTCCTTGCCGCCTTATGGCTTGTCAGCTATGATACAAGATCAATTGCGCGAGCAAATGACCCGTATGACAAAAGCCCTAAATGTGATAGGATTAGCAAATGCTCAATTCGCTATTCAAAATCAAACCATTTATGTGTTAGAAGTCAATCCACGTGCTTCACGCACAGTGCCCTTTGTTTCTAAAGCCACCGGCTTATCTTTAGCACGGATTGCGGCTCGTTGCATGGTTGGACGTAGTTTGGCTGCACAAGGTGTTACCCAAGAATGCGTTCCCAGTTATTATTCTGTCAAAGAAGCCGTTTTCCCCTTTGTTAAATTTTCGGGCGTTGATCCACTACTTAGCCCAGAAATGAAGTCAACAGGGGAAGTGATGGGCGTTGGTTTGAGTTTTGGAGAAGCTTTTGCAAAATCACAATTGGCTGCAGGGACTGATTTGCCACGCTCAGGTTTAGCCTTATTAAGTGTGCGCGATGCCGACAAAAATGTAACAGTGGATGTTGCTAGAGAATTGGCGATGCTAGGTTTTGAGTTGTTAGCAACGAGAGGTACTGCACAAGCTATTAATTCTGCTGGGATTCCTTGCGCTGTCGTTAACAAAGTCCACGAGGGCAGACCCCATATTGTTGATAGGATAAAAAATGATGAAATTAGTTTCATCGTTAATACCACAGAAAATAAACAAGCCATAGCAGATTCTTTTGCTATTCGCCGTACTGCATTGCAGCATAAAGTAAGTTACACAACAACAATAGCCGGCGCAAGAGCAACAGTGTTGGCACTGAAAGCACAGGAAGACACAGGGGTTAACCAATTGCAGGATTTACATAATCAAGCCTCTCTCAGTTAATTGGTTCTTGGAGTGTTTAGGACGATTTCTTACCTGCGCTCCACCTCGTTATTAACTGATGTTACGCATTTTTGTTCCTTTTCAACAATAACTACAAGGATTATATTTAAAACGGCACCGTCAAAACCTAATCAGGTTTATCCCTTCTTAAATATAATCCTTGTCGTTATTCTGTGTTTTGGCTTGCCTGATGACTTTTTGAAAAGAGTGCGTAACATCAGTTATTAAGTTTTAGAGGCTGTTTTGGAAAAAAATGAGAGA
>CAYFOB010000363.1:3562-4908 GCA_964344525.1 uncultured Thiomargarita sp. | reverse complement strand
ATTTTTATTAAAATATCATAATATTCTAATTAACTAACTTGAACATCGAGTAATAGAGTTGTTGCGAAATAAGCTTAAAAAAATACAAATACCATTTTTTAAAAAAATGGTATTTGTTTGAGCTCTCAAAAAACGCTTAAAAAAAAATCATATCAATCACAGTTCAAAAATTATTGTGCAACAACTCTAATATTGTGCAACACTGCCACATTTCAGATGTGTTTGTAAATCCCATCCGACAGAGAGAATTTTATTATGAAAAAATGCTCAATACTTGGTAGTTTCGTGCTTATTATGGCTTGCGTTAATTTTGCTTATGCGACTGGTCCTGAATGGGTTGCCACTTATGGCATGGGTGCTGGCTTAAATATTGGTAAACTTGGTGTCAACGAAGCCGTTTATGCGGCGGGCGGTGCTGCTGCCCCTATCGTAACAAGTACACTTGTTGGGGGAGCGGCTGGATTTGGAACAGCAAAACTGATGAATGATCACCTCTTTAGTGATTGTCAAAATCCAAAAGCGTGTGATGCTGCAAAAGTTGGTACTTATGCAGGGGCAAGTATCGGAACAACTGGCATCGTGCTAATGGTGGCAACAGTAGGTCTCAATGCAACCGGTTTGGCAAGTATTGGCGCGGCGGTTGGTGGCGGTATGGCGGCGGGTGCTGCAGTGCTGGTTGCCACCCCTGTTGTTGCCACCATTACGGTTGGTGGGGCTATTTATTGGTGGTTTAGCTGTGATGGAGAAGATTGATGGTATAGTTGGTATACTTAGCGCCGTCACAATTTGCGCTTTTTCTTCCCGCGGGGCTGTGTGACTGCGGCAAAGCAACTTCTGACGGTGTGCGATTTCTCCTTGTTGATCAGGCATGGGTATTGATAAATTTTTTCTGAAAAGGAATGGATTATGAGTTTCCAAGATTTTATCAACAGTTTAACCGAAGATGATTTGAGACGAATTAATGAAGCTTTTGAGCAACAAAAAAATAAACGTCCCATCTATACTTATTCAAAAATCAGAGATAAGGATTTAAGGCATTTATTTAATATAGAGAGAAGGTTAGAAAGTGATATTTTTGAACCTTGGTTTAGCAGTGGCGGTTCTTTAACCGCTGAAGAAGTTGAGTTTTTAACTGGCTTGTTACATATGGAAGCCGATTTGGTAAAAATCTATCGAGAAGAAGATTTAAAAATACATTTTATTTCACCGATCTTAAATCGGGTGAACTTTAAGCTGCTTGACCATCAAGTACGCGACTTCTATGAAGAGCCGTTAAGCTATCAAACCGATCGCTTTATTTTAAAAGGGGAGATTGACTTTGTAGTTGCCAAAGGCTTGGAATATGC
>CAYFOB010000363.1:0-3455 GCA_964344525.1 uncultured Thiomargarita sp. | reverse complement strand
ATTTAAACGCAGTGAAGAATATTCTAATCCTCGTCCCCAGTTAATTGCCGAATTAATTTCCGCCATAGAATTAAATCAGGAAGAGGTAATTAAGGGTGCTTATATTATTGGCGCTATTTGGAACTTTGTGATTTTAGAAAAGTTAGATAAGGATAAATACCAATATTTTGTGAGTTCTAATTTTGATAGTACCAAAATAGATGACTTAATGGGTATCTATAAAAATTTACTCGTTATGAAAGAAGAAATTGCCCTGCTAAGTAAACCAGAGTAAAAGAACGCTCATGTGGTGCAATGGCGGTAATAAAAAATCAATCAGTTAATGTAGGGTGCGCACCAACATAAGCTCATCACCCACTACCCTCGCATTCGCTTTCAATTACCCACTATCATCTCCTCTAAAAATCCTCCACAAATAATTTTTAGCTGACATACATCAGTGAATAAAAAGGAAGTCATTAATGCTCAAGCATAAAATCATTTTAATTGTTGATGATGAACCACACAATGTGGACATTCTATTAGATCAGTTGTTTAAAGCTGGTTTTAAGGTGCTGCTTGCAGAAGATGGAGAAACGGCACTCAAACGAGTAACTTATATCAAGCCTGATATTATTTTCCTGGATGTGAATATGCCTGGTATAAATGGGTTTGAAACATATCGTCGTTTGAAAGCGCATGAAAATGCAAAGAACGTTCCAATTATTTTCATGACCGCGGTAACAGATACCGTAGAGAAAGTCAAAGGTCTTAAGCTGGGTGCCGTTGATTACATTACCAAACCATTTCAACTAGCAGAAGTGATTGCACGTGTAGAAACACATTTGACCATGAGTCATTTGCAAAAGCAGCTTGAGGAGCAAAATGCTCAACTTCAGCAAGAGATTGTAGAACGGAAGCGGGTCGAAGAGGCGCTGCGAGAGAGCGAAATAAAGAATCGTCTCTTACTTCAGCATTCTCCAGATATTATTATGAATGTTGAGCGAGACGCTAGGATCACGTATATTAATCATACATCAGAGACGCTTATTGGGAAAAATTTAGGCGCATTTTTTTCTCATCAGCATCATGAGCGATATTATCAAGCACTTCATCGTGTTTTTGAGGAAAAAAAGCCTGACAGCTTTGAACATGATGCCTACTTGACCCGCGTTGTGCCTGTTGAATGTGAAGGGCAGATCGTTTCAGCAATGGTTATATCCACAGATATTAGTGAGCGCAAAAAGAATGTCGAATTAGAATCTGCCGCTCGTCTCAAAGACGAATTCCTCGCTAATATGAGTCATGAATTACGCACGCCCCTGACGGCAATATTAATGATGTCGGAAATCCTTTTGGAGGGGGTTTATGGCACACTGACCGAAAAACAGTTGCAAGCGACGAAACATATTGACACCAGTGGTCGCCATTTGTTGTCATTGATTAATGATATTTTGGATTTATCAAAAATAGTGGCAGGCAAAATGAAATGGCATTTTACCCCGGTGAATGTCACAGAAATATGCCAGCTCAGTTTGCAGCTCGTTGAACAAATGGCTGTGAAAAAGCAAATAAAACTGCGGTTTGTTTCCGATGATGAGATTGGCAGATTGTTGGTTGATGAACGTGGCTTGAAGCAGATTCTAGTTAATCTGCTTAATAATGCGATCAAGTTCACTCCTAAAGGAGGTTTGGTAGTCCTGGATATAAAAGGTGATAAAACTCATCAAATAGTTCATTTCAACGTTTCTGACACAGGTATTGGGATCCCAAAAGAGCAGATTGAACGCCTATTCCAGCCCTTTGTGCAAATTGATGGTAGCCTTTCCCGCGCTCATGAAGGGACAGGCTTAGGATTATCATTGGTTGAGAAGCTGGCGAAGGCACATGGTGGTAACGTCAAGGTGGAAAGTACCGTAGGCAAAGGAAGCCATTTTACGGTTTCCCTGCCTTGGGTGGTTCCTTCTAAACAATCGATTGCACCCCCAATTGAAGAGAAAGCACCAAACGTTACCACTGGAATTTCGATCTTGCTGGTAGAAGATGAGGAAATCAATCAATTTGGTATCCAGAGTTACCTGACAAATTGCGGTTATGAGGTGAACCTTGCCAGCAATGGTATAGAAGCGCTTGAAAAAGTTAAAGAAAAGAAACCGGCTTTGATTTTGATGGATATCCAGATGCCTGTGATGGACGGGTTGGAAACCATCCAGAAAATCCGCGCTGACCAAGCGGTGGCGGAGATTCCAATTATTGCATTAACGGCCTTAGCCATGCAAGGAGACAACGAGCATTGTTTAAAGGCAGGCGCAAATGACTATCTCAGCAAGCCTATAGATTTAAAAAAATTGCTATCCGTTGTGAGTGATCACTTATCAGAACCAAAAAATGCATTGAAGGAAATAACATGAGCGTTATAACAGAAACGTCTACAAAATTCCATCATCATCAAACCATACTTATCATTGATGATAATCCCAGCAATTTGGGGGTGTTGTTTGGTTACTTGGAAAGCTTTGGGTTTGATATCAAAATGGCTAGGAATGGTGAAATAGGCTTAAAAAGGGCTAAAGCTGTACAACCTAATATTATCTTATTGGATGTCATGGAGGGGTTTGAAACGTGTCGCCGTTTGAAAGCGGATGAAGAAACCAAAGATATTCCTGTGATTTTTATGACAGCTTTAGAAAGTGTTGAGAATAAGCTCAAAGGTTTTGAAGTGGGAGGGGTGGATTATATCACCAAGCCCATACAACACCAGGAAGTTTTAGCGCGTGTCACCACCCATTTGCGTATTCAAGAATTAACCTTGCACTTGGAAAAACGGGTTTCAGAGCGCACTGCTAATCTAAGCCACGCCAATGAGCAGTTACAACAAGAAATAACCCGTCTCATGGAAAAAATCAATCAGCTCAATGAAAAACTTGAACAGCGAGTGGCTGATCAGACAGCCGAGCTGCACTTGGCTAAGAAACAAGCAGAAATGGCGAATCGTGCAAAATCACAATTTCTAGCCAACTTGAGTCATGAAATCCGCACCCCTCTTAATGCCATTGTGGGATCTACCCAAATTTTGTTGCAGCAAAGCCGAAAAATTTCGTTACCCCCAGAATTTCAAAAATTCTTAAACAACATTGAACTTGGGGGGCAAACGCTTTGTGAATTGATTAATAATATTTTGGACTTATATAAAAATGAAGCGGGCAAAATTCCCCTTGTAGAATCCACTACCCAAACCACAAAATCGTCGGAGATTGACTTTCATCATTTCAGTTTTTCTAGGGATAACGTCATTTTGCTGGTTGAAGACAATGCGATGAGCCGGGATATGCTCATCGCTTTGTTTAATAGTTTAAATCTGACGTTAAATGTCGCTGAAAATGGCAAGCTTGGGGTAGAAAAGGCACTTGAATTGAAACCCGATTTAGAGGCTGTTTTGGAAAAAAATGAGAGAAGACTCTTTACCTTTTCAGAAA
>CAYFOB010000362.1:0-4908 GCA_964344525.1 uncultured Thiomargarita sp. | reverse complement strand
AGACTACTTTTGACGGCTATGAAAACCGAAAATCTGAACGTTCTGAGTATATAAAAACACGATGGTGTAGTGGTCGTATGACCTTGGGTAGCAATGGTGCTTTCCTGACACAACTCTACGCAGAAAAAAAACGCCGCTGCGAGTATCAGATCGAATTGTACGATGCCACCGGTAACCGGGTACCCATTTCGCCTGAGCAGGTCTCCTATACCATAGGTCCTTCTGTCATGAATCCGCCAGCCCCCCATTCAATTGGAATCGGCATGAGTGACGGACGCGTTGATGTCTTAATTAAGAAGGGTACTCCGCTGCCAGCAAAAATGTCCATACCATCAGACCATATAAGTACAATTTCACTTCGAGCGGGTCGGGCTGAAGATGTTCTGCGGATTATCGTGTTAGAGGGCGAAAAACAACGTGCAGATAGAAATCACCGGATAGGCAACTTGGAGATTTCTGGCAAAGAAATTAAGCGTAATCTTCCATTGGGAAGTACCATTGAGATCACCATGAACATGGACGAATCACAGAACGTGCAGGTGCAAGCTTTTGTTCCCCATCTTGATGAAGAATTTGAAATCAAGTTTGACACGAAGATGATGCACGGTTCAGTAAAGAGGCTTCGTCAAGAACTCAAGAAGGAAAAAGAACGCTTGGAGAAAGCGCAGGAAAATACCTCACGCACTCAAGCCCTCAACGCCGAAGAAGCACTTGCTCAAATAGAACGTCAACAAATGCTTGAAGAAACAGAGGCATTGGCTGATGCCGCAAAGGAGGATGCCGACGCACTAACCCAACTGGATCGGCGGTTGCTAGACTTGAAGGCGGCTATCGACACTGTGGAGGATGCCCTTGAGTGGCCGAAGCTCCTTGAAGAGGCCGAAGAATCTCGCTCATATATGCGGAAAATTGTTGATGAATATGGTGAAGTATCAGACCGTAATGCGTGTAGCACACTTGAAAAGGAACACTCGCGTGCGATTTCTTCAGGCGATCCTGCAATTCTCAAGCAGCACATCAGTCGGATGGATGGGCTGTACTTTCAGGTGATTACCCGCCAAGACGGATGGTGGGTGGCGCGTTTTCAGTATCTCCAAGAGAAACGAAAGCCAATGATGCAGGATCAGAATCAGGCCAATAAGCTATTTGCTCAGGGCAACCGCGCTATCAATAACAACGATGTTGAGGCCCTCAAGGAAGCTGTTCATCAGTTGAATTCTCTGCTTCCGCCCAGTGAACAAGATAATCAACTTAACCCTCCAGAATACGGCAATACTCATAAGGTGTCTAACTTGTAATATTAGGAATTATGGCTGGTATTTTATTATTTGGGAGTTGCCTAACTGATGTTACGCACCGAGCTTCTCAAAAACTGGATAACAGTTATCAGTTATCAGTAAAGTAACTTTCCCAAAAATAGTGCTTTGAATTTTATTGATAACAGATAACTAAATCCTTCTACCAAAGATTGATTTATCAGTTTTGTTTGGTTGCAGAAGTACCGTGCATAACATCAGCTCATAAATATTCGAGGCTTCTATGAAGCCTCATTCCCTGTTAAACATTTAAAGGAAATATAGTCATGAGGTACACAGCTGAGCAGACACGATTCACACCAAATGTCGATCAGAACACACAACCTGATGGGGAACAAAAATCAACATTGTTTGCTACCGCCGCAATTTTAGCGAGAAAAGGCCAGTACCAAGACGCGCTCAACGTTTTGAAACAGGCACGCGATGTTGGTGAGTGTTCCCAAACGGAGGCATTGGCTCTTCAAGCGAAAATTTATGCCCAACAAGGCATGTACCTTGAGGCAGAGAAATGTTGGCTTGAGGCAAGCAGCTTGGATAGGTCAAATCCGAGCTACTCTCAAGCACTCGTCCGCTTGAGACAAATGCGCCAACCGTGGTCACTGCACGTAAATACCATAATTATGATAGTGGTATTTATCACCATCGCGCTATTGTTGGTTGTTCAAAACACTGAGGTTCGTGATGGACAAAATGCTATAAAAGGGGATATTGCATCTCTTGATGCAGAGCTTGACCAACAGCTTGCAAACACAGTGAGCCGTATGCAATTTGCTACCTTACAAGCGGATGTCGAATCATTGCAACAGCAAGCTCGTGATCTCACGGAAATGCAAGTCGGCACAGAAACTACGAACAATCTCCGTGATGCTCAAAATGCCATGAATCGGGAAATAGCTTCTTTCAAGAAGCTGTTTGCAGACGCAGCAACCAATCAGCAATTATCCTTGTTACAAGTGGAAGTTCAATCATTGCAACAGCAAGTTCATGATCTCACGAAGATGACTCGCCAAGTTCAAGAGCAAATGCGAGTTGGAGCCGAAACGACGAATGGTAATGACGAGCAAATGAGTCCAGACGAAAAGCCGCCGCAGGCCAACATACAGTGATGATATTAGAGTGCTGCTCGGTCTACTGTTTGACACAAGCCGCATTGTTATCCTGTACAAACAGTGGAGTTAAACTCAATCATGACAAGCAATACCGATCCTGTAGTCCGACTCTATGAATTTTTATACTTGGGTAAAACAGACATAACTTCGGGCATAGAAAAGCCGACCGATAAGGAAAAACGGTCGAGCAGGGGGCTAATTTTATTTAGTTCGTTATTAATCATTGTAGCAACGGTTGTACTTGGTTTTAACTTGGAAAAATGGGCAAACTGGGAAAAGACTACCGAAAGCGACACTTTTCTTGAAAAAAGGTTTTATGACGACCAAAAAAGTTGGCAAGAGGCTACCACTCAGAATACCGCCGATAGCTACGCTAAGTATTTGAAGGATTTTCCAGAAGGTCATTATGTTCGACAAGCTCAAAAACTTTTATTTGGTTTTTATAACGACCAGAAAAGTTGGAAGGAGGCTTTCACTCAGGATACCGCCGATGGCTACGCTAAGTATTTGAAGGATTTTCCAGAAGGTCATTATGTTCGACAAGCTCGAAAACTTTATAACGACAAAATCTCAAAAGTGTTACGTGAGTGTCAGAGACATTTACAGGCGAAGCGTCTAACTACAGGCAAAGGCGGCACTGCTTTTGCCTGTTACAATAAAATATTAAAAAGCGATCCTAACAATGCTAATGCGTTGGCGGGCTTGAAAAAAATCGAGGATCGTTACGTCAAATGGGCAAAAAAAGCCTTGCGTCGTGGACAAAAAAATAAGGCCAAGCGTTATTTGGACAGTTTGCGCCTAGTGAATCCCAATTCACTCGCATTAGCAAAGTTAGAGGCACAGTTGTAACCTTTATCTTCATAAATTAGTGTAAACATAAGGCTTTAACATGGCTAAGAAATCAAAGGCTCATTTACCGTTTCCAAGCACACGATGGTCACTTGTGGGTCGCGCTGGGGCAGAGGACGATAACATCCGTGCCTCTGCCATCACGGAGCTTCTCATAGCTTACCAGCCTGGATTGCGTGCCTTTTTGATCCATTTGCGTCAGCTACCTCCTGATGAGGTAGACGATCTTCTGCAGGATTTTGTGGCTGATAAAGTACTTGTTGGAGGGTTGATTCGTTGTGCTAATCAAGGTCGTGGAAAATTTCGTAATTTTTTGCTCAAATCGTTGAGCAATTACGTTACAACAAAACTCCACAAACAAGCAACGAGCAACAAGGCAGTTAATGAGCTAGACGAAAATATCCCTTCAAACACAGCGGACAACCAAGATATCTTTGACTGGTATTGGGCTCAACAGCTTATCCAAGATGTACTGTGTGCAATGAAAAGTGAGTGCAACGAGAATGGCCGACTTGATATGTGGGATATTTTTCGGTACCGGGTTGTGGAGCCGGCTCTCAATGGAGCAGAACCCATGGCATACTCTGAACTCATCAACCAGTTAAACTTGGCCTCACCTAGACAAGCCATGAATCTTCTTGCAAGTGCCAAACGTATGTTTATCAGAAACCTGCGTTCCACTATCAGTCAGTATTTGCACAACGAATCCGAAGTCGATGCTGAAATCGCCGAATTGCGAGCAATTGTGTCGCAGCTATCAGGCAAAACTGGCTTGATTGCTGAACCGTCGATGTAACTGAAAGGATTTTTATCATGCTCATAAAACCACGCCCATCGCGGATGACTAGCCGAAACATCCTTTGCTCTCTGATGGATCCTACCATAAAGCAAGATGTTCCTTGGACGACTGATGAGCTACCCACCATTTTGCAACATCAGTTGGCGACTCCGCTGAATGAAGAATTAGATGAGCTACAAGATGTCAAGCACCCAAAGCATGATATCCTAAGCACTGCTCTAAAAACATCAGGAATCAAGACCTTTGGAGATATTTTTCAACATCCAAAACCACCAAGAAGTGTTCTACATGCTGTTAAGAACTACGCCAAAGCGTTGATCCGCGATTCCAACCAGATTTTGCCAGAAGAACTGGTGCGTGTGATTTATATAGTATGCATTCTACGTGCAGTAAAGACTGGCAACCGAAAAATAACTGATCTTGATGATGCAAGTATTGTTCGGTCTGCACGTTGGTGTCTAACGCAAAGATGGCTAACTGATGACATGCGGCGCACAATTCGCCACACCCTTCATCGTCATTTTGAGGGATTATGAAGGTTAAATCGGTACCAAGTTTCTATCATAAAATAAATTAAAATGTGTCATCAATTAAAATATTGATTTTTTTAATTAAATCGCTACCAAGCTGGTATTCCTTGGCGAGATTTACCGGAACAAATTGAATATCGTTATGTGCCAGTATGCAGCGCCAATCGCGAGAAGGTTGGGATACCTTATTCTGAAAGGTTAGATAATTTGTGTCAATAACTACAAGGATTACTTTTAAAAAAGGATAAACCACTAGTGTAAGAAGGCAAAAATATCAGGGCCATTTTAGATGGTCAAAGGTTTTC
>CAYFOB010000361.1:0-4917 GCA_964344525.1 uncultured Thiomargarita sp. | reverse complement strand
TTTTTAAAAGTAATCCTTGTAGTTAGTTGTGGTTTTGGAACAAAAATGCGTAACATCACTTAATAAAGGATAACCTCCTATTTTTGTGAAACAATAAAATATTATTGGAATATAAACCAACAAAAGATTTTTTTCGTTCCAAGCTTAGCGAAGCTGGCGTGGGAACCAAAGTAATGAACAAAACGATTAAAAAACGTATTGAAGAGAGTATTAATGTCAAGACATTATTGCTCAATAATCAATCTCTCATTTTGCAAATTGAAAATTTGGCTGTTGCAATACAAAGTGCATTGGCTAATAATGGTAAAGTGATTTTTGCTGGTAATGGGGGAAGTTTTGCTGACAGTATGCACTTAAGCACAGAGCTTGTGTCACGTTTTCAACAAGAACGTCAAGCATTGCCAGCCATTGCGTTGGGTACCAATAATTCCAGTTTAACAGCCATCAGTAATGATTATTCTTTTGATGACGTTTTTGCTAGAGAAATAATGGCGTTTGGAAAACAGGGGGATGTTTTTGTCGGTATTTCAACCAGTGGAAATTCTGAAAATGTGATTCGTGCAGTGCAGATGGCTAATGATATTGGTATGAAAGTCTATTGTCTAACAGGTCAAACGGGTGGGATGCTTAAAAAAAAAGCGGAATGTATTTGCGTACCTTCAACTGTAACCGCACGTATTCAAGAAGCGCATATTCTTATTGGTCATATTGTTTGTGAATTGGTTGAACAAACATTTGTTAAATAAAGCAAAATATGATTAATGCCAAAATACTTTATCAAAAGAGCGAAACTTATTTAAAAGAGCTACTCGAAAAGCAATTGCCGCCTGGTAGCCGATTTTTTTTATTTGGATCCAGGGCAATTGGTTCAGCAGGTTTTGCGGCAGATATCGACATTGGTATTTGGCCTCAAAAACCATTAAATGATACAATTCTTTCTAAACTACAAGAAATCATAGAAAACTCTTTTGTCCCTTATCAGGTTGATTTGGTTGATTTTTCAAAGGTTTCAGAACAATTTAAACAGCAGGCACTTAAAAAAATTGTCCCATGGAATTGAAATTAAAAATTTTTAAACAAGCGTTGGAAGGTTTTGATTATTTAGCGAATGTTGATTGTAAACCTTTGGAAGGGGTGCTGGATTTGCGTTTGATTGATGGTTTGGAAAATGGTTTGGTGCAAAAATTTGAAATTGTCACAGAACAAAGTTGGAAATTAATTAAAGCATTTCTTTTCATACAGGAGGGAATTGATACTAAAACACCAAAGCAAGCAGTTAAAGCTTATTATAACGCTGGACATCTCAATGAAGACGATTATTTACTTTGGATACAAGCGCTTAATGACAGAAATACGCTCAGTCACCAATATGATGAAGAAAATTATCAACAAGCTTTAGGTAAAATGCCTGAATATGCCAATTTTTTTAAGAGACTGGTAAAAACACTAGAAGAGAAAATAGAACAACCTAAACAAGATTAAACATGATATTAGATTAGCGATAATTAAACAACTATGAACGCAATTGGTCTCATCCATGACGTGAAAACCCTTATTAGTGAAGGCGAAAATTCCCATGTTGAATTTAAGTCTGAAGCCGTTTCCAATGAAGATTTAGCAATAGTAATGATTGCGTTTCTGAATGGGCAAGGGGGGGTTATCTTATTGGGGGTGGAAGATGATGGGACAATCAGTGGCATAGAAGGTTCATTAGATCAAAAAATGAACGCCATTAATCAGATAGCTCAAAATCGTGTGAAACCAGCGATTATTCCTGTATTGGATAGTTCTATTATTGAAAATAAGCCAATTATCAGCATAGCAGTAGAAAAAGGTATTCAAAAACCCTATTATTTAAATAAAAATGAAAAAACTCTATTTTATATCCGTGTTGGCACAACTTGCCGTTTAGCCTCTCCTGAACAACTGGCGGCTTTATCTGCCAATCGCCCATTTGTCCATTATGACGTTTCCCCAGTTCCAACCCTAACACTTAATTTTTTGGATGAACGAAGAATACGCCATTATTTTATAGCGCTAAAAAAGCTAACAGAAAAATACTATAAAGACAAACAAAATACGCTTTGTTTAAATGCGAGATTGGCTATCAAATTGACAAACAATTTGGTGGCAACATTAGCAGGGGGCTTACTATTTGGGCGAGAACCCTCGCATTTTATTCCTTCTGCTGGTATACGGTGCGCGGCTTTTGAGGGTGAAAGCAAAGATTATCTTATGTTGGACAAAAAATTCATTGATGCGCCTATTCTTCCGTATGAACATGATGGCGTTATTATTGAAAACGGTATTATTGAACAAGCCATTCAATTTGTTAAAACGAATACCAAAAAACGCTCTGTTATGCAAGGTATCAAGCGTATTGATCAACCAGAGTATCCGCTAGAAACTTTACGCGAAACTATTACTAACGCTCTAATACATCGGGATTATTCACTTTTTGGCGGACAAATTCAGTTATTGATATTTTCTGATAGGTTGGAAATTAGATCACCTGGTAAGTTGCCTAATACTTTAACAATTGATATGATAAAAGAAGGTGCCAGTTACACCCGCAATCCAGTACTAATGAAATTTGCTGAAAACTATGGTTATGTAGAACATTTGGGTATGGGAATACCCGAAAAAATCATTAAGCCAATACTCAGGTTGGGATATCCGGCGCCTGAGTTTATTGATAATGGTTATGAATTTGTCGTGATTTTGAGAAAAACATAGGCTAAAAATATGATTTCTGAACGAGTTCAAGCAATTGTTAATAGTATTTCAGAAGAATGTAACCGTCGGTTTCAGGGTTCGGTGAATCTTATTTGGTTTGGTTCATGGATAAAAGGCACTGCATATCAGCAATCAGACATTGATTTAGCCATTGAACATCATGGCAAGGTGAATCAAAAGGATTTGGTTTCTTTTAGAAACTGGTTGGATGATTTTCCCACGCTCTATCGCATAGATTTGGTAGATATGAAACAAGTGAATGATTTATTAAAAAAAGAAATAAAACGATATGGTAAAAGCTTATGAGCGATAAACATAAATTGGTTGAATTTGCAAAATCTCTTGAAAACTTGAGGGATATTATACTTGAGTCTAAAACGTCGATTGTACGTGATGCCGCCATTAAACGTTATGAACTTTGTTATGAATTGGCCTGGAAATCTGTCCAGGAAAGGTTGAGAGGAGAAGGTTTGGAAATTTGTAAATCTCCTAAAACTTGTTTTAAAGAAGCATTTGAACAAGGTTGGATTGAGGATGAAGAAACCTTTGCCGAAATGATACAAAACCGTAATTTAACAACGCATACATATAACGAAGGTTTAGCCGAAGAAATATATATCAACCTGGGAAAATATGTCTCTTTGTTTGAATTTTTGTTAAAAAAATTACAAGACGCTGGGTAATTTAAACAATAATGAGATTATCAAATTTTTATAAAAAAACAATCAAATTAAAAGGATTAGAAATTTTCGGGCAAAATACCAAAATTTATCTCTTTGGCAGTCGTACTGATGAGACTAAAAAAGGAGAAGAACTACAAGGATTATATTTAAGAAGGGATAAACCTGGTTTTGATTAGGTTTTGACTTATCCTTTTTTAAATATAATCCTTGTAGTTATTACAGGATGCTATTTGGGCAAAAATTATTTAAAACGATTTTACTGGTTTTAAAGGAGGAGACATTAAAGTCTTTTTTTTACCAAATTGATCAATTTGTGGAAGAAAAAAATTTATTTATTAGAAACTTACTTAACAGTTAACAATGACTCAAGAAAAAATTAAAATAGCCATCGTTGGTTGTGGTAGAATTTATGGCAAACATTTTGAAGCTATAAAAAAACATGATGACAATTTAGAACTTGTTGCAGTTTGTGATAACAATCCAATAGCACTCGAAAAAGCGACTCAAGAAAGTGGCGTTAATGGCTACAATAATCTTGACAACTTATTAAAAAATCAGCCAATTGATTTAGTGGCTATTTGCACACCTAGTGGACTCCATGCTCAACAAGTCATCCAATGTGCCCAAGCCGGGTGTCATGTGATGACAGAAAAACCCATGGCAACTCGCTGGAAAGATGGTTTACAAATGGTAAAAGCCTGTGATGATGCTGGAGTTCATTTATTTGTTGTCAAACAAAACCGTCGCAATGCCACTATTCAACTTTTAAAAAATGCTATCAATAAAAACCGCTTTGGTCGGATTTACATGGTGCATATTAACGTCTTTTGGGCACGTCCACAAAGCTATTACGACAGTGCGAAATGGCGTGGAACTTGGGAATTTGACGGAGGCGCCTTGATGAATCAAGCCAGTCATTATGTCGATTTGTTGGATTGGCTAATTGGTCCGGTAGAAAGTGTACAAGCTATGACTAGCACCTTAGCTCGTAATATTGAAGTAGAAGATACGGCAGTAATGAATGTCCGTTGGCGATCCGGTGCTGTGGGTTCCATGAGCGTCACAATGCTTACCTACCCAAAAAACCTTGAAGGCTCAATAACTATTATTGGTGAAAAAGGGACAGTGCGCTTAGGCGGTGTTGCAGTCAATGAAATACAACATTGGGAATTTGCAGAACCGGATGAAGATGATAAAAATATCCATGATGCCAGTTATGAAACGACTTCTGTCTATGGCTTTGGTCATCCTTTATACTATGAAAATGTGATTAAAACTTTACGTGGCGAAGTGGAAGCTGAAACAGATGGGCGAGAAGGCTTACGTTCTTTAGAGTTATTAATTGCCGCTTACCTTTCGGCACGAGATGGACGTACTGTGCCCTTACCCTTAGAATATTAATAGAGCTGTTGCTTCATTCCACAGCGAAGAACTACACGGATTATAAGTACTGAATCATAAGTTTTCAGGTATTTTGGAGTCCAAAGCAGCGCTTTGG
>CAYFOB010000360.1:2783-4923 GCA_964344525.1 uncultured Thiomargarita sp. | reverse complement strand
CTTTCTCGTTTTCTGAAAAAGACTTTTCATTTTTTCCAAAACAGCCTCTTAATCAATTTATTCAAGGTATTTCTGAAATATTTGCCCTACGTGCTCAACAAAAGGGGATTAACTTTATATACCAACCACAATCAAAGCTCCCACTGGGGATTCACGCGGATGATAAAAGATTACGGCAAATTCTTATTAATTTGCTGGGCAATGCAATCAAGTTTACTGAGCAGGGAAGTGTTGCTCTTAAAGTGGGCTTGCATAATGGCAAAATTCGTTTTCAAGTGGAAGATACAGGCGTTGGTATTGCCCAAGAAGAATTAGAGAAAATATTTTCACCCTTCCAACAAGTCGGCGAACCCAACTACCGAGATTCTGGTACTGGTTTAGGTTTGCCTATCACACGAAAGCTCGTTGAATTAATGGGTGGTGAGTTGCAAGTAGAAAGTGAGCTTGGGCAGGGGAGTACGTTTTGGACAGAACTTCCTTTAGAAGAAGTGCCAGGGCTGGCACAATCTGAACAATATGAAGCACCTGTTATTATTGGATATCAACATCAAAGGATTTTTAAAATATTGGTGATTGATGATAAATTAGAAAATCGTTTGGTGGTGCTTAATCTCTTAACCCCCTTAGGGTTTGAAGTGGTAGAAGCTAACAGTGGTATTGAAGGATTAAAAAAAGTCGGTGAATTTAGACCAGATTTAATTGTTTTAGATCTTATGATGCGGGAAATGGATGGATTTGAATTTGTTCGCCAATTAAGGCAAAATGCTATATTCAAAAAAACGGTGGTGATTGCCGCCTCTGCTAGCGTTTTTACTCGTCACCGTGAAGAAAGTTTAAAGGCCGGTTGCAACGATTTTATTCCCAAACCAATTTACGCTGAGGAATTATTGAAATGTTTACAACAGCATTTGAGAATAGAATGGATTTATGAACAAAAAACCACAACTGATTTAACAACTTCTAATGAAGCCGATTTATCTATTGTTCCATTGCCAACTCAACAAGCAAATATCCTCTATGACTTGTGCTTGAGAGGCGATTTTAATGGTATTCATGAACAAATTGCTCAATTAAAACAAATAGATAAGCAATTAGTCCCCTTTGCCAATAGGATTACACAATTGGCTAGAGATTTTGAAGATGAACCCATTTGTAAATTGATTGAACCCTATTTGGAGAAAGAAAGATGAACGAAAAAGAACAAGATACCCTCTTAGTCGTTGATGATATACCCGCCAATGTGACTATGTTGTTAGATTTTTTGACGGATGCGGGTTTCAAAGTGTTGGTGGCTAAAGATGGTGTCGCAGCGCTTAAAAAAGCAGCGTATGCATCGCCGGATTTAATTTTGTTGGATGTGATGATGCCACGCATGGATGGATTTGAAGTTTGCACAAAATTGAAATCGCAAGCAAACACCAAAAACATTCCAATTATTTTTATGACGGCTTTATCTGAAACCGTTGATAAGCTCAAAGGATTCTCGTTGGGGGCTGTTGATTATATTACTAAACCCATTCAACATGAGGAGGCATTAGCGCGTGTTACCACGCATTTGAAACTTCGCAAGTTACAACAACAATTAGAAAAGGAAGTCAAATTTCGCAAAGAATATGCAGATGAACTCGAAAAGCGAAATATGGAATTAAATGCTTTTGCTCGTACTGTCGCTCATGATCTGAAAAACCCATTAAATGGCGTTATAGGTCTCAGCGAGTTGCTGCTAACAGAATGCCCCAAAGAAGCATGGTACCGTGATACGGGCATGAGATACTTACATTTGATTGGTGAGGCAGGGCGAAAGATGGTTGATATTATTGATGCCTTACTGTTACTTGCTCGGACCTCTCAGGCAGACAATGTAGACACTCAACCGCTGGACATGTTGCTGATTATTAATCAGGTGCTGGAAAAACGTTTAATTGACATGCGTAAGGAATTTGAAGCTGAAATCAGTTTACCTGAAACTTGGCCCGTCGCCTTGGGCTATGCGCCTTGGATTGAGGAGGTTTGGGCTAATTATTTGAGCAATGCTTTTAAGTATGGTGGTCAACCAGCGCATTTAAAGCTAGGTGCTAACACACAGGAAGATGGTATGATACGTTTTTGGGTGCATGATAATGGTCCAGGTATCCCTTCT
>CAYFOB010000360.1:0-2773 GCA_964344525.1 uncultured Thiomargarita sp. | reverse complement strand
TCTGAGGCGCAAGCCCAATTATTCACACCATTTATTCGTTTACATAAAGAACGTGCTGAAGGGCATGGTCTTGGTTTATCAATTGTTCGACAGGTTATAGAAAAACTCGGTGGACAAGTTGGAGTAGAAAGTACCATGGATCATGGTAGTCTTTTTTATTTTACCTTGCCAGCCTCATGAAAACTCTTTATGCATTGACGACTGTCGCTGACAGGATCATTCTTGTCTTCGCATTGGCACTGTTGGTGTGGTTATATCTGCATCATTGGGTAGGGGGTAGGGCGGACTATGCCAGGATTTTGGTTGCTAACCAAGCACCACAACAAATTTCTTTGCAGCATCCACAACAAATATCTATTCAAGGTCATTTGGGTGAAAGCCTTATTGAAGTGGCAGAAGGGCGTATTCGTTTTATCGCTTCACCGTGTCGAAATAAATACTGCATTCATGCCGGCTGGTTAACAAAAGGTGGCGATTTTGTTGCTTGTTTGCCTAATCAAGTGAGTATAGAATTGCACCGTACTAAAACGGTTGAGTTTGATGCAATAGTCTATTAAATATCATGCACTATAAAGATCTTCGAGATTTTATTACTAAACTTGAACAATTTGGCGAGCTCAAACGCATTCAGTTTGAGATTGACCCTTGTTTGGAAATGACCGAAATTTGTGATCGCACGTTGCGTGCTGGGGGTCCTGCTTTGTTGTTTGAAAATCCTAAAGGATACGATGTCCCTGTGTTGGGTAATTTGTTTGGTACGCCCAAGCGAGTTGCCCTCGGTATGGGGCAAGAATCTGTGACTGCTTTGCGTGAGGTGGGTAAACTTTTGGCGTTTTTAAAAGAACCAGAGCCGCCCAAAGGTTTTAAAGATGCTTTGGACAAGTTACCATTGTTTAAACAAGTCCTGAATATGCCCCTCAAAGTAACCAGCAAACCTGCTTGTCAAGAAAATGTGTTGACTGGCAGCGAAGTTGATTTATCCCGTTTACCGATTCAAACTTGTTGGCCAAAAGATGCAGGTCCATTGATTACGTGGGGATTGGTGGTTACGCAAGGACCCCACAAATCACGCCAAAATTTGGGTATTTATCGTCAGCAAGTCATTGAGAAAAATAAGGTTATCATGCGATGGCTCTCCCATCGTGGCGGCGCATTGGATTTTCAAGAATGGCAACAAGTTCATCCAGAGGAACCGTTTCCGATAGCCGTGGCGTTGGGGACTGATCCTGCTACTATTTTGGGTGCGGTGACACCGGTGCCAGATACTTTGTCTGAATATGCCTTTGCTGGCTTATTGCGTGGGACTCGTACAGAAGTCGCGCGCTGTTTAACACACAATTTACAAGTGCCAGCTAGTGCGGAATTTGTGCTTGAAGGCTTTATTTATCCAAACGAAACGGCTCCGGAAGGACCATTTGGTGATCATACTGGTTACTATAACGAAGTTGAAACCTTTCCTATTTTTACCATAGAGCGTATTACCCACCGCCATCAACCGATTTATCATAGCACTTATACGGGGCGTCCCCCTGATGAACCTGCGATTTTAGGTGTGGCATTAAACGAAGTTTTTGTGCCTATTTTGCAAAAGCAATTTCCTGAAGTCGTTGATTTTTATTTGCCACCTGAAGGGTGTTCTTATCGTATGGCGATTGTGAGTATTAATAAACAATACCCAGGGCATGCTAAGCGGGTGATGTTTGGTGTATGGTCCTTTTTACGCCAGTTTATGTACACAAAATTTGTAATCATCACTGATGCTGATGTGAATGTGCGCGATTGGAAAGATGTGATTTGGGCGATGACTACACGTATGGATCCTGCACGTGACAGCACGATTATTGAAAACACGCCGATTGACTATTTAGATTTTGCCTCGCCTGTGTCAGGTTTAGGCGGTAAAATTGGGTTTGATGCGACCAATAAATGGCGGGGAGAAACGCAACGGGATTGGGGCGAATCTATTCATATGACTGCGGCAGTTAAAGAAAAAATTGATGGGATTTGGGATGAATTGGGGCTTGGGTAAATGTATCCCCTCTATTGATCTTGCATTGAGCAAAAACAATTGGTCCCAAATTTGTCACGCCTTGTGAAGTTAGTCATAATGTAGTATAATTTTATTTTATGACAACACTCATAGAAACTATCAAGATCATTAGTGGTACCATCCCGTTTTTAAAATTTCATAATGAGCGATTAAATTATGCCAGACGGATACTACTTGATGCTCAAGATCAAATTGATTTGAAAAATTTTATAATTGCCCCGTCTCAAAATGAGACTTATAAATGTAGAGTTATCTATTCAAAAACGATTGAAAGCGTTGAATATAGCCACTTACCTCATCGAAACTTTAAAAGTTTTAAAGTGATCAAAAATGACAGCATTGCTTATGATTTTAAATATTTCAACAGAGAAAATTTAAACAACTTGTCAAAACTCAAAGGACAAGCTGATGATATCCTCATCATTAAAAAAGGCTTTGTTACAGACACCAGCATAGCCAATGTTGCATTTTGGTACCAAGATCAATGGATAACCCCCTCAACACCGCTGCTAAAAGGGACAATGCGAAAGCGGCTGTTATCTGATCGCAAAATTGTTGAAAGTTCAATCAAATTAGAAGATTTAAAACAATTTTCTAAAATGGCGATAATGAACGCATTGCTTGGATTTTATATTATGGACGATTTCAAACTCATTTTTTGAGATATATATAACTCGATGTTCAAGTTAGTAAATAAAAATATTATTAAGTACTAATATAGGA
>CAYFOB010000359.1:0-4944 GCA_964344525.1 uncultured Thiomargarita sp. | reverse complement strand
TCAATTTTTGCTCGGCTAGATATTTAAAGGTTTGTTCAACAACCCAAGCCAAGGTACCAATTTTGTGTGAACCAGAGGGATTACGCATAATGGGTGCTTTTTCTTTAATGACTTCCCAAGCGTCAGTTAATCCTGGTACCACTTCTTGTTGTTCATCATTAAAAGATTCCGCCAATTGAATGAGTCGCTGACGAACATCCGTGACTGTGACATAACGTGCCCTATCATAGTCAAAACTGGATTCATTAGGAAAACAGATGGCAGCAATGGTGAGAATAGTCGCACCAAACATTAGGCGCTGATCAATTTCAGCAAATCGAGCATTAATGTTTGCAAGAATGGGACGAAACGGACTTTGTTTATCAACCACCGCCATCACAATGCCGAATTGAGAAACATCTAACACGCGCAAACCAAATCCGGCGGCAATTTGTTTAACCATTTCTCGATACTCGTCATCAGTTTGATAAGTATCTACACATTCGCGGTAACGGGTATTATTGTGTGTGTTTAACTTCGGCTTTAAACCACAACTGACAAGATAAGCGGCTTCTTCTATTTGGTTAAGCATCAGTCATCCTTTTGTCTGCAATATCATTAAATCATCACCACAACAAAATGGGGTGACAAATCTTTTTTCCATTTTAGTCGCATAAAAAGTTGCGCCATCAGCCTGGGCATAAGCTGCATGTACTAATGCGACTAACGCTCTGATTATACCCTTTTCCTCATTGGGAGAAACACGCTCAATTAGCTCATGTAAAGTACAAGTGCCGTTAGACAATTCTTGTTTAATAAGGGACTCCGCTTTAGCAATATCGGCTTGGGTGACGTTTGCTGTGATATCAAGAGTCAATTCTTCAGTATTTTCTTGTTCATAACTGGGCATTTTTTCTTCATAATTTTTACGAGCGACAAGCGCACTTTGTACCACAGTCACTAAATCGTGTAATGGCTGCGTTATTGGGCTTATAATCGCTGGTTCAAGATTGTGCAATATCTCCTCAAAGTCATTCAATGGTAATTTAAGAAACGGTAACAGTATTTCTTCTGTCAAGTTAGGCAGATTTTGATAGTCTGAATCAAAAAAACATTGATGAACTTGAGCATCCAGAAATTCGTCATCCAAACGATTAGCAATTTCATAGAGATTGAGATAAATATCTAAACATTCCTGAATTTTGTCTTTTAATTGAATCAACAAATAACTATTGGCGACTTGTTTTTCTGCCAAATCTTGTTCAATATAAATCAAAATTTGATTATCAGCATCACGAAAATCTTGAATATTAATTAATGCTTCTTCAATTTTCGGGCGGATTTGACTTTGCCATTGCATATTCCGGACATTAATCCGTATTTGCCGAATCAAATTCATTAAGGTGTTACGATGTTGATAGGTGACTGAACGGTGTTCATCGGCTGTTTTATTGGCTTCATCAATTTTTCCGGCTTTCAACTGATGTTCTAAGACAGCTTGAATGGCAACCTGTTTATCTTCAAGCGGTTGGCTCAAAGCGGTAAAATAGAGATTAGCACATTCAACTGAAGGGCGTAGATAAAAATAACCATCTGAACCATCAAATTCTTCAAATAGATGAAATTTAACGGTTTTAAAACAATTATCTTGATAGGAAAAAATCCGAGTTTCATAAAATGAGCCTGCCTTACAATTTAAAAGCGCATCAATCAACTCATCAGCTTGTTTGGCAATCACATCTTGAGTCGGAATAGAATCCGCTAAACCCTCAGTACATAATGCTTCAACTTGTAGGATAATCCAATTAAATATATCCTCTCGCAACATTTCTCTACGCAACCCGCCTTCCATTGAGCCTAAATGCAATCCATTAAGCACCCGCTCAATGATTTTCATAGCAATAGAAAAATAGTCAACCTGATCAAGTGGTGTTCTTCTCGCATCTGGAGATAATTTATACAATGGTTCTGCAACGGCTAATGTGAATGCCCGCTGCCACAATTGTTCATTTTGAGATTCTTCAAAAACTCGTGAAGTTACTTGGTTATTTGGGGCTTTTTTGTCAACTCTCATCTGACCACCTATAAATACATTAGCTAATTTCCTTACAGGCTCTATATAAATCGGACCATTTTTTACGTCCCTTGATCACCGTATCCAAATATTCATTCCAGACAATATGATCTTTTTCCGGATCTTTGACGATGGCTCCGACAAGGGACGAAGCAATGTCATGGGCTTTTAATTCGCCGTCACCAAAATGAGCGGATAAGGCGATACCATTGTTGATGACGGAAATGGCTTCCGCCGGGCTTAAGGTACTGCTGGGCGATTTTAATTTTTCTTTACCATCCAAGGTTTTGGCATTGCGTAGTTCACGAAAAACCGTAACAACCCGTTGGATTTCTTGTACGGAATCCGGAATCTCTGGCAATTCCAGCAAAGTCCCAAAATCTTGTACCCGCTTTTGCACAATAGACACTTCTTGTTCTAATGTACTGGGTAATGGCAATATGACGGTATTAAAACGGCGTTTCAGCGCACTGGAAAATTCATTGACGCCTTTATCACGATTATTAGCCGTTGCGATTAAATTAAACCCTTTTTGTGCCAAAACGTAGGTGTCCAAGTCTGGTATGCTAATATTTTTTTCCGATAGTATGGTGATTAAAGTATCTTGCACATCGGCTGGGATGCGCGTCAGTTCTTCAACCCGTGCGATTTGTCCCTTTTCCATCGCACGCATAATGGGGCTCGCCACAATGGCCTCCCTAGAGGGACCTTCTTGTAACAGTTTGGCGTAATTCCAATTAAAACGCAGATCCGTTTCAGGCGTGCCAGCGGTGCCTTGTACGATGAGTTGTGAATTACCAGAAATCGCGGCGGCAATGTTTTCTGCAACCCAAGATTTGGCGGTGCCTGGTAAGCCGTATAATAGTAGCGCACGATCCGTCACTAAGGTGGCTATTGCAATTTGGATCAGTCGCCGATTACCAATGTATTTAGGAGTCACTTGAAAACCATTCTTTAATTTTCCCCCCATTAAAAACGTTTCAACCCCCCAAGGTGACATTTGCCAGGAGCTAGGCTTTTGTTGCTTATCTTGTTTTTTAATGGCTTGGATTTCTTTCTGAAAGAGTTGCTCGGATGGCAACCGCAATGCGTCACTCATGACTTGATCTCCTGTTGTATTTTAAGGCGTAGCTGATAAGTTTGAATCATGCTGTCAATGCCAGCATTGTCTTCTGGTTTGAGTTGTTGAATCAATTGATTAAATTCGTTCGCTAAATTGACTGGAATGGTTTGCGCGATTATTTTACCTTCATGTTCAGGAAAATGGCGCTTCTTTAACGCTGGTAATAGTTTGTTTGCCAGTAGCTCGCGTGCTGCGTCATCTGGTAATTCCGCGACATAATCCAATAACTGATACCACTCATAATCGAGCTGCCAGCGTTTATTGATCAGGAGTATTGGCATAATTTGTTTGAGTATTTTTTTGGGAATACGCTGAAAATTGTCCTTAATGAATTGACTACTTTGGCTAAAACGGTTCTGCATGTCTAGGGACCAAAAATCTACATCAGCCGTTCTTAACGCTGCTAATCGCAAACCATAAAAGAGTTCTTGTTGATATTCAGAAGCTTTTATCATGGTGAGCAAGGTTTTTAAGTCATACCCCAGTTTGTTTGCCAAATCAGAGGGTTCCACTAAGGCAATTAATTGCGCTAACCAATAAAGAGAATTCGCCATTGTTAAATGGGTGGGACGTTTTTCTGCAATCCCCAATTTTTTCCATGATGAGACAAATTGTTCTGGCAGGTTAAACTTGAGTTTGTTGCGACGTTGTTTTTCAATGGTGGGCAATAAAATTGAATAAACAAAGTCATAATATTTGGGATAATGTTGTTGTGAGAGTATTGCGGCAATTTGTTCGTTGACGAGTTGGCTTTTATCGCCTAAATACGGATATAAAAAGTCAGCTTGTGGCGTGTATTCAGCTAAGGCTTTCAGAAAAACCTGTTTATCTGCCGCTTTTTCTGTTGACCAAGTTGATGCTAACATTGTTTGAGTTTTTATTATATCACGTTTTATCTGTTCAATCAAGAAATATTGACGCTGCTTGTTGGTGCCATGATGCCAAATATCTTCTGGTACCTCATTGATCAATGCTTGATAGCTGGTTAATAAGCGAGCACTTTGTTTGGCGCTTTCGCTCAGGCAATTGAGGAGATAAAAAGCGATTTTGTCATTGGATTTGGCGAGTTCCATAAAATTGGGCAATAGGCTATTACCAAGACTGATTTTGGCAAGTCCCAATGCCTGTAAATATTCTATGATTAACGCTGTATTTTCTAGCTTAATCAATTGTCGTCCTAACTCAATTTGGGTTTTGGATGGTGGCTTTAGCGTTTCTGCTGACAATAAATGTGCATACGCAGAGTCGGGTAAAGTACCAAGCTCAGTGCCCGCACGTAACCAAAAACTGTAACCTGTGATAGCGTTAAGAAGTTGCCGTTCTGGTGATAGGGTTGAACTTTGTTGAGTGAATTGTTGAAGGGCTGCATTTTGAAATTGAATTTTGCCACCATTGCGAGTGCCCAGCATCAACGTTTTTAAGACTTCATCCCAATACATCATTGTACTGGCTCCAAGGTAAAAAATTTTTTTAAAATAACTACAGGGATTGTATTTAAGAAGAATTGATTATCAATCTTTGGCGCAAGACTTATCCTTTTTTAAATATAATCTCTGTAGTTATTGACTTACATTAGCTCTTACTTACATAGGGGGTACCGGATCAAAGGATCAAAGCCAAGTAGGTGGTGCTCTTTAAAAAATGAGGAAACCATAATTTTAAAACCTGGTTTTAATGATTCGTCCCAAGGAAGATCATAAATCAAACTTCCTATATACTCGATGTTCAAGTTAGTAAATAAAAATATTATTAAGTACTAATATAGGAA
>CAYFOB010000358.1:0-4950 GCA_964344525.1 uncultured Thiomargarita sp. | reverse complement strand
TAGTGCGAATGTCCGTGCCTCGCTGTAATAAATGTGTAGCAAAACTATGACGAAACGTATGTGCACTCACCTTTTTCGTTATTCCCACTTTGCGTACAGCTTGTTTAATCGCTTTGTTCACTACCGATTGATCAATATGATGTCGCCGAATTATCCCACTACGTGGGTCTTTAGACAAATCACGACTGGGAAATACATATTGCCAATTCCATTCCTTTTCTGCATTCGGGTATTTTCGTGCCAATGCATACGGCAAATAAACTGCTCCATATCCGGCGGCTAAATCTTGCATATGAATGGCTTGAACCCGCTCCAGATGATTTTGCCACAGTGGTGCAACGCTTTCTGGAAAAGGAGTTACTCGGTCTTTCATACCTTTGCCGTTCCGAACGGTTATCTGCTTATAGCCATAATCAATGTCTTGTACTCGCAACCGTACCGCCTCAGTAATTCGCAAACCACATCCATACAATAACTTTACCAATAATGCTGGTGTATTTTCCAACCAAGCCAACACTTGATTGACTTCTTCACGGGTTAAGACCACTGGAATTCGTGGTTCTTTACGTGTCCGTATAGCTTCGACGCCTTCTAAAGGATGTTTAAGTACATGCTTATACAAGAAAACCAAAGCATTAAATGCTTGATTTTGTGTAGAAGCTGCTACATTAGCTTGTACTGCTAAATAAGTTAAATAATCCTCAACGTTCTTCTCTGGCTCGACGAATAAAGTCTCTCGCTGTTGCATTTTATAGAAATGGATATATTTAGTGACCCAATCGCAATATGCATTTTCGGTATGGATAGAATAGTGCCTGCGGCGCATTAAATCCCGCATTTCCGTCAATAAATTGGTTTTAGAATTTTGGCTTGGCATAGTTAAATATAAAAATATTTTATCGTGGTCATAAATTAATAGAATTTGACTAATGATTTTTTGATATTCATAATATCGTCGCTTGATTTAATAATTATGCTTGTTTAGTACCATATGTTAAAGACGGTGAGGATTATTTTCTTAAAACTATTATTCCAAGTAGAAAAGCAAATAAAAAACTACTGGGAGAAAAAAATGCTTAATTTAAAAAAAGATTATCAGTTGGAAAATGAAGAAAAAGAAATTCTCGAAGCATACGAAAATGGTGTATTAGGGACGGAACCGGTTTCTGAGTCAATTGTATTGGCAGCGACAGAAACTATGAAGAAGAACAAAAACATCAATATAAGTATTTCTGAGAATGATTTTGAATCAATTAAACTTTTGGCTGCGAGAGAAGGAATACCTTACCAGATTTTAATTAGTAGCCTAATTCATAGATACGCATCAGGTTACTTGTAAAGTAGATAAAGAGAGTTAAGACAACATATTCATATTTGTTGTCAAAGAGGTGAAGCCAAATTTTGGTTAGAACCGCAAATTGAATTAGCACAAAATTATAGATTATCAAAAAAACAGCTTAATGAGATTGAAGAAATCATTGAAGAACATTATGAAGATTTTGTTCAAGCATGGGAGGAACATTTTGGAAACTGAAGTAACAAATATATCAAGTCATGGAATGTGGATACTATCACAAGAAAAAGAGTTATTTTTATCTTTTGAACAGTTTCCATGGTTTAAAGATAAGACAATAAATGAGATTACAAAAGTTGAAAATTATGGTCAAGGTATTCTTCATTGGCCTAAGTTAGATGTAGATTTAACTTTAGAAATTATAGAACATCCTGAAAGATTTCCATTGCAATCAAAAATCTCGAATAATCAGAAAATTAGTTCTAACTTAGTCTTGGAGCCGACCTAGCGGCGGCTCAAGAACAGTGTTAGGCTACGCCACTTGCATAAAACTACATCATTTTAATAAGGAAAAAGCACTTTATGTCTAACCTAAAAATGGCAATTAAAAATTGAGAGTTTTTTTTCCAAAAAATTGTTCCAATTAACCTATAAATTCAAAGTTTATTCTTGGTTACCAAGTTAAAAAATTGATTTTTATCGTTCGATTTCGACGGTTTTTCAACTGATTAAAACTATAAATCTAAAAAACGGACGCAATTATCCCTTACCCAGATTGGTAATCAAAAAAAAAGTAGTTGGCAAGCAACAATGATCCTATGGCAATAATTGAATTAGGTTCTAGTGCAGGATGGCGGAAATTTCCAGGCCACCTACACTCGAAGCAGAGCTTCGATGAATGCATTCCCAAGCAGGAGCTTGGGAACGAGAATAAATAGGTTTTCTCGTTCCCAAGCTCCCGCTTGGGAATGCATGCCCCGAAGCTCCGCTTCGAGTGGCCTGGAAATTTCCGCCATCCTGCACTAGGTATTTTTCAACCGAAGGTTACCAACCAGAAGTACTGGCAATTGAAAAAGATGAAGAAAATTAATTGAGGATGGAAAAGAAATTTTAGAGGGTTTGTCAGCTAAAGGTGATTGTGAGGCCATGAGAATGCTCGCTTACCTATATTTGGGTTTGCTTGGTGTTTATAGAAGATCAGTGCTAAAAGCTGAAGAATATTTAATTAAAAGCTTTGAGTCAGGCTGCTATTTTGCTGCGAATGATTTACATACGTTTTATCTGGGCAATGATAAAGAAAAATCAAAGTATTATTATCAAGAAGCAACGCGCCATGATCATGTTTTGATATTTAAGAGCAAAAGAACAAAAGAGCTGAAAGAGAATATGATGGAAACTTATTTTGATAAAGAGCAAGAAGGCTTTCGGTTTACAAGCATTGCACTCCGAAGAAAGGCAATAGTGCTAACAAAAAACTGCACCCTACCCGCTTACTCAATGCGACGCTCAAGTTTTGTTCTACTTTGTAGTTTATTGGTTCACAAGGCTCATCACCATAGTATCGCGGTAGGGTGAGTTTAGGCGTTAAGTGACGTAAGGAATATAGAAGTTATGAAATACCCTATGCAAGGTTCATCGGTAAAATGCAAGCAAAAGGGTTTGTGTGTTCCAGCCTTCGCCTCGCATAAAGTGAAACGGTTTATCAAGGTTTAGGGGTTCCGTGGAAAAGATTGCTCAGGCTAAAACACGAGTTTATTTAGATAGCGCCAAAGGTTCTAATCAAGCTTTGTGCCAAATTGCAAACTCAGTGTCACTTAACAAAGCCCTCCAGCCTACCGCCTGGCTCAATGCGACATTCAAGTTTATTGCGGTCTTTAAGTGTTGTGGGTCATCAAAGGTTACAGCGCTTAGCCCGGCGTCGGCTGAGGGCAGGCGTTATGTGTAAAAAGACAACCAGCCATGAGAGCTAAAATAATTCTTGAACCAGCACGCATTGATGACGCAGAAAGCATATCTATGCTCATCAATCAGGCATATCGTGGAAAAGAAGGTTGGACAAGAGAAACAGAAATTGTTCAAGGTGAAAGATCATCAATCAATGATATAGAGGAACTGATTAAAAATCCAAAATCTCATTTGTTTGTGGTAATAGTAAATAGATCTGTAGCCGCATGTATCTGTGTAGAAGAAAAAGATAATCAAGCATATGTAGGTACATTTGCAGTAAACCCTGCCCTACAAAATCAAGGTATTGGAAAGCAAGTGTTAACCCTTGCAGAAAATTATGCGGTAAATCAATTAGGCGCTATAAAACTCATAATGGTCGTCATTTCCCAGCGCAAGGAATTAATATCTTTTTATGAGCGTCGTGGTTATAAAAAAACAGGAGAAATATCAGAATACCCAGTTCACTTAAATGTAGGTATTCCTAGAGTAGAGGGTTTAACAATTGAATGCCTTGAAAAACACACATAACAATCACATCCAGGCGACCCTCCAGTCGCTGCGCTCCTTCCGGGACGCCTGATGTGAGGCGTTAGGCTATTTATAATCTATAGAGGTTAACATGGAAGCAATCATAGCTGGAATTATTTCTGGCCTTTTTTCATTACTCGCTATTTGGCTTCAACATCATTTAACTGAAAATAAGAAAAATCAGGGTAATAATGATGTAGCCTCTGGAATAAATGAAGTAATCAATACAGTTGAATTTGAAAAACCAAATATTAAGGAAACAAAAAATAGCGCGGAACAAGCGTTACAGGAAAAATCATATGCTCCAAACTATTTTTTAATTGGTGTAAATGCTTATCTTTCACCAGGATTAGTGCTTCTAATTATTTTTGGTATGAACATAGCAGTGTTTGGTGCAACAATTGGATGGGTAATCGTTTCAGTTATCTTGACTATAGTGTTCGTTGGAAAGAATATAAAAGTGATACTATTGTATTTCTTGCTATCAGTAGCATATTCATTCGGTATTTTTGCGTTATTTGAAGGAGTTATTGAAGAAATATGGCGTAGTTCTTCTTGGAATATATATATTCCTCTAGGAGGCACTATTATCGGAATGCTATGGGCGCTAGCTATAAAGAATCATTTATTGAAAAATGAAAGATAGAAAAATGCCTAACATTCACATGCACCCGACCATCGGGTCGCTACCGCTCCCCTCTGTCGGGTGATGTGAGGCGTTAGGCGGTAACAACGAATAGGAGAAAACAATGGGAATATCATTATCATGCTGTGGCATTACGTGCTGCGATAACAACAAAAAAATTCTGGATGCAAGAATCAAACCAGAGGACATTGGTTCTGTTTACGACAAAATAGCACCTATTTACGATATTTGGGGAAAATTGACAGAATCTAAAGCAAGAAATCGAGCAATCGAGCTTGCAGAAATCAAAGACGGTCAATCTGTTTTGGAGGTTGCGGTTGGTACGGGGCTCGCTTTTTATGAAATTGTAAAAAGGAATCCGAACGGAACCAATATAGGGATTGATTTATCAAAGAGGATGCTCAAAAAGGCTAACAAGAGAGTTGGATTACTTTCAGATGCAAACTACTCATTGAATACAGGTTCCGCCTTTAATTTGAACATTAGAGGCTGTTTTGGAAAAAAATGAGAGAAGACTCTTTACCTTTTCAGAAAA
>CAYFOB010000357.1:0-4954 GCA_964344525.1 uncultured Thiomargarita sp. | reverse complement strand
GGTCACTTAACTTCTTAAAATAAAAGCAAAATATTTTTCTGAAAAGCTATAGGTTGTTTTTTTTTAAACAGACTTTCATAAGACATGAGGTGTTCCCCATTATCACTCATTTGTAATTGGTGAGACATCGTTTATTTTCCTTTACGTTTAAAAGTCTTGCGCTTTTTGAAGGGCAATGTTGAAGGAGATTGGGGCACATTTAAGCCAACAACTTTCAATAATGCTTTTTGGCTTTGGATATCAAGCTCGGTATGATGACCCATACGCAAGCCTTTGGGCAAGGAAAAAGGTCCAAAACGTATTCTGATTAAGCGACTCACTGTGACTCCTTGCGATTCCCATAATCGTCGCACCTCATGTTTGCGCCCCTCGTTGAGCGTGATATGATACCAATGATTAGCGCCATTGCCACCTGCATCAGTAATGTGCACAAAACGTGCCATCCCATCCTCAAGTTGAACGCCGTTATGCAAGCGTTTTAGCATTGCGGCGTCCACTTCCCCAAGAATACGCACTGCATATTCACGTTCAATGGTGTAGGAGGGGTGCATCAAGCGATGGGCTAATTCACCGTCGGTTGTCAGCAACAATAAACCAGCTGTGTTTAAATCTAGTCGCCCAACACTGATCCAACGTCCTTGTTTGGGAGGAGGCAAGCGCTCAAATATCGTTGTGCGTCCCTCGGGATCATTACGTGTACATACTTCTCCAACCGGTTTATGATAACATAATATTTGTCGAGGTGGCGTTTGTAAAGTAGACATGCGACGTCCATTAACACGAATATTATCAAGATTGCTAACACGTTCCCCAATGGTCGCTATGTGCTGATTGACTTGCACACGCCCGTCACGAATCCAGGTTTCAATTTGCCGCCGTGAACCTAAACCTGCGCGGGCTAGCACTTTTTGTAGTTTTTCAGTAGGCATTGTTGTTTATCCTTTTAATTTAATCGGTTAAATTATTGCAACCATGCATATATTAATAGTAAAAACCTCCTCTTTAGGCGATGTGATTCACACCCTGCCTGCCCTCACTGATGCCCAAAAACATTATCCACAATTGCAATGCGATTGGGTTGTCGAAGAACCGTTTGCCGAAATTCCAGCCTGGCATCCAGCAGTCAAGCATGTCATTCCCGTTGCCTTAAGACGATGGCGCAAACAACTGTGGCAAACTTGGTCTAGTGGGACATGGCGTCAATTTACCCAAACATTGACCCAACAATATTATGATAAAGTGATTGATGCACAAGGACTCATAAAAAGCGCCTTTTTCACCTATAAAGCGCGTGGACTTCGTTGTGGATTAGATCGCCATTCTGCGCGGGAACCCTTGGCGGCATTGGCTTATCAACAACGTTATGCCATCCCTAAAAATCAACATGCTGTCACACGGATCAGACAATTGTTCGCCACGGTGTTAAATTATCCACAACCTGATACGCCCCCCAATTATGGTATCGCTAAGCATTTTCAACAGCAATCGGCACAACCCACGGTGATATTTTTGCATGGTACCACCTGGATTACCAAACATTGGCCAGACACATATTGGATAGCATTGGCGCAACGAGTCACAGCCGCAGGTTTAGCGGTGCGTTTGCCTTGGGGTAATTCTCAAGAATATGCCCGCGCAACCAAAATTGCCGCAATTCATCCAAATATCAGTGTTATTCCAAAAAGCAATTTACAGGGCATTGCCACCGCCTTAGCAAAAGCGCAAGCGGTTGTCGGTGTTGATACGGGACTTGCCCACCTTGCCGCGGCTTTAGCAGTACCATCAATCACTTTATATGGGGCAACACAACCTGCGCGCACAGGTACTTATGGACAACAACAAAAACACTTGCAAGCACATTTTCCTTGTGCGCCTTGTTTGAGTAAAAAATGTACCTATTCTGGATCGTCTAATGCGTGTTATGAAGATTTATCGGTGGAAAAAGTGTGGGAAGCGTTGCAAATGTTAATAACTAAAAGAATTTGAAGATTAGAAACCGCAAATAACTACAAGGATTACTTTTAAAAAAGGATAAGTCAAAAGTCTTAATAGCTGATTTTGAACATAAATCATAAGAATCACAGTTCAAAATTATGTCGGTTTTGATTTATCCCTTCTTAAATATAATCCTTGTAGTTATTAGGATTTTTAATCAGTTGTGCTCAACTTGAAAAATTTAACTTTATCCCCATTATTTTTTCTTTTAAAGAGGTGCTAAGTAAACATTCCAAGAACTCGTTTCCAAACTGGAGGAAATTAAATTTCATGCGTGGACGTCAAATTTGGGTGCTATTCAAGCGAGAGCTTAACAGCTATTTTGCGACACCCATTGCTTATGTATTCATTGTCATTTTTTTGTTTTTAAGTGGCATTTTTACCTTTTATTTGGGCAATTTTTTTGCCAGAGAACAAGCGGACTTATCATCGTTTTTCACCTTTCATCCGTGGCTATATCTTTTTTTAATACCGGCATTAGCAATGCGATTATGGGCTGAAGAGCGCAAAAGTGGCACTATTGAGCTGCTACTCACCTTGCCTGTCACAATTACTGAAGCAGTGTTAGGAAAATTTTTAGCCGCATGGGCATTTACCGCAATTGCCTTATCTCTGACTTTTCCCATGTGGATAACCGTCAATTATTTAGGTAATCCCGATAATGCCGTCATTTTAGCGGGCTATATCGGCAGCCTATTGATGGCTGGCGCATTTTTAGCGATTGGTGCCAGCATGTCCGCTCTAAGCAAAAACCAAGTCATCGCTTTTGTCATTACGGTGGTTGTCTGTCTGGCTTTTATCCTGAGCGGCTTTCCATTGGTTTTAGACTTTTTCAGTGGTTGGGCACCTCAAATCATCGTCGAAACAATCAGCTCATTTAGCTTTTTGACGCATTTTAATGCGATTAGCAAAGGCGTTATTGATGTGCGCGACCTTATTTATTTCTTTTCTTTGATCATCTTTTGGCTATTTACAACTGCCCTTTTAATTGAAATGAAAAAAGCAGATTGAGGAATCGCATGAATAAAAAAATACTCACAACCGGTGGCTTGCTCATGGCGCTTGCCCTGCTGCTTGCCGTCAACATCATCAGTGATGTTAGCTTAAAATCAGCGCGGCTGGATTTAACTGAAAATCAGCTTTATACCTTGTCAGATGGAACTAAAAATATCCTCAAAAACATTGATGAGCCTATCACACTACGCTTTTTTCTCTCACAAAAAATCGCAACCAATTTGCCCGGTATTAGCAATTATACCGTGCGCGTGCGAGAATTATTGGAAGAATACCAACGCGCCGCTGGGGATAAGCTCAAATTAGTGGTGGTTGATCCTGAACCATTTTCTGAGGCAGAAGATACCGCTGAGGGTTACGGCATGCGAGGTATTCCAGTCGATAACAACAATACCACTTTTTATTTTGGCTTAGCAGGGACTAATTCTACCGATGATTTGGAAACTATTCCATTTTTATCACCCAATCGTGAAGAATTTTTGGAATATGATTTGACAAAACTGGTTTATCAGCTCGGCAACCCCAAACAAAAAGTGGTGGGTATTATGAGCACCTTGCCAGTGCAAGGCGACATGACACCGCCTTTTAGCCAAGATGGGGCACAACCTTGGATGATTGTTGAGCAAATTCGTCAATTATTTGAAGTACGAAAAATCGAAACAGACGTTGAGACGATTCCAGATAACATCGACGTGCTCATGTTGATACATCCCAAAGAGCTCAGTGATGCCACTTTATACGCCATAGATCAATTTGTACTTAAAGGAAAACGGGCAATTGTATTTGCTGATCCTTATTCTGAGGCTTATGAGCCTCCAAGTAATCCTCAAAACCCATGGGCAGCCATGCAAGCGCCACGCAATTCTGAGCTGAACAAATTGTTTGATGCTTGGGGCATAGAATTAGTGCCTAACAAAGTGGTGGGTGATTTACGCACCGCGCAGAAAGTACAAATGAGAAAAGGCTCGCGTGCCATCGTTATCAATTATCCTGTTTGGATGGATTTAGATGCTGAGCAATATTTTAATAAACAAGATATTGTCACCGCCAAATTAGGCAATATTGTGCTGGCGACGCCGGGTGCCTTAGTGGAAAAAGGCGACGTGCCAACCGATATCATCCCATTGATTGAATCTGGTGATAAAGCCATGCAAATTGGCGTGGACAAACTGGGGGCTTTCGCCGAACCAGAAAATTTAGCGCGTAATTTCAAACCAGAGGGTAAATTCACCATAGCGGCGCGAATTACTGGCAAAGTCAAAACGGCTTTTCCAAAGGGCAAACCTGAAGGGGATGAGACTGAAAATAAGCACATCACCGAATCGGCAGAAGACATTAACCTGATCGTTGTGGCAGATACTGATATACTTGAAGACAAATTTTGGGTGCGAGTGCAAAACATTTTTGGACAACGCCTTGCGATGCCCCATGCAGCAAATGGCACCTTTGTGATTAATGCCTTAGACAATCTCAGCGGCAGCAATGACTTAATCAGTGTGCGAAATCGGGGCAGTTTTACTCGCCCATTCACACGGGTAGAAGCCATCCAGCAAGAAGCTGAACAACGTTTCCGCGAAAAAGAAAAGGAATTGCAAGCCCGCTTACAAGAAACGGAGCAAAAAATTCGTAGCCTGCAAAATCAGAAACAAGAAGGTAACGAATTTATGCTCAATGTGAAACAACAACAAGAAATCGCCCGTTTCCGCGACGAAAAAATAAAAATTCGCAAGGAACTCCGTAACGTGCAACATGCGTTACAAAAAGATATAGAACGTTTGGAAACAGTCACAAAATTCATCAATATTGGGCTCATGCCACTGTTGATAGGATTTTGGGGCTTTACGCTGAGTCTTTGGAACAGGCAACGTCGTAAAACCACTACGAGCTAAAGTACCTCAAACAAATACCATTTTTTGAAAAAATGGTATTTGTATTTTTTTAAGCG
>CAYFOB010000356.1:261-4963 GCA_964344525.1 uncultured Thiomargarita sp. | reverse complement strand
CAGCAACACAATAGACGGCTTCCAAGTGATGTTTATACCATATATAAGTCTCCGTACCGGCGCGAATAAGGGTATCGTGCATGGAAAATCCCATGCCATCCTGCTTGAGCAATAAACGTCGACTCACCCAATTACCATTGGGTGCTTCCACATCGCGTTCTGTGCCAATCATTTTTTGTAAACGACGCACAATCATAAAACATCACCACTTAATGCTGCTTGTTTTTCTTGCCACAAATTATCAACGGATTGATCCAAAATTTCCAGCCCACGCCTTAATAACTCTTCTTCAATAATCAGCGGGGGCAAGAGTTTCAAAACCTGCCCGTCGCTACCACAGGTTTCTGCGAGCAATTTGCTTTCAAAAGCCCTTTTAGACAATTCAGTTACAAAACCTGAGCGTGGCATGTCCAACCCCCAAACCATGCCACGACCGCGGACTTCTATGTTCAAATCAGGCTGGTTATCAACAATTTTATTGAGACTTTCCTGGATAATAGCGGACTTGTATTGTACAGAATCCGAAAGATCATCATTTTCCCAGTATGACAATAATTCGGTTGCTGCCACAAAAGCCAGATTATTACCACGGAAGGTGCCAGTATGTTCACCCGGTTGCCATTGATCCAGTTCTGGGCGCATCAATACTAAAGCCATCGGTAAGCCCCCACCAATCGCTTTAGATAGGCAAACGATATCCGGGGTAATACCCGCCTCTTCAAAACTAAAAAACTGCCCTGTGCGTCCATTGCCTACCTGAATATCATCAACGATAAGCAGAATATCGAACTCACGACACAGCAGTTCTAACTCTTGTAGCCAGGTTTTGCTGGCGACATTAATACCGCCCTCCCCCTGTACCGTCTCCACAATCACGGCTGCTGGTAAATCCACGCCACTGCCACCATCTTCTAGATATTTCCGTAGATAATGTATGGTATTGACTTCTGGGCCAAAAAAGCCGTCGAACGGCAGGTGATCGACATTGGCACGGGCACCATAAGATTCATCCCGGTAAAAATAATTGCCAGTCACAGCCAAAGAGCCCATCGTGAGACCATGATAACCATTACGTTGCAGATATTTTATTACAGCCTGAGGGACTTTAGGGTGGTTATGACCATAATTCAGCGTTCCAGCACCGGCAAAGAAATCAATATATTCATTGCCTTGCTCATCTTTCAGGATCGCGCCTTCTGCTGTATCAAAGATGGCGGGAAAGGTGCGAACATAACTTCTTACATCTGATTCTAGCTGTTCTATAACACGCATACAAAGTTTCCTCATGGTGATAAATGAATCAATGCCATATCGTGCCGCGCAGAGGTGTAGGCGATTTAGCGCCTTATTAATGTTACACATCCTCGTTTCCATCCACCACCACCATGCGCTTTAGCTCATAGCAGGGCGAGAACAAGAGTGCGTAACATTAATTATTAAATGGCATTGGATGAATGAATGGGTTCAATACGAAACAAAATTTCTGCTTCGTGTCCCTGATCGCCAAATTGCGAAATTTCAAGAAAATTTGAAGTTTGACAGACAGCCTGATGGCTTTTTGCAAAACGCTTGAAAAGTGCTTGAGAGGGTTGATTGGATGGAGAAATGGTGGTTTCCAAAGCATGTATTTTAGCACATGACGGCTGATTTATCAGCCACTCTAACAGGTTGGCAGCAATTTTTTTACCCCGTACTTGTTCCGCAACAGCTACCTGCCAGACAAAAAGGCAGTCAGCTTCTTGCAGTTTCCGGTAGGCGGACAGAAAACCGATGATTTTTTTGTTCCATTCAGCAACAACACAAGTCTCTGCAAAATCCCTACATAATACATAATAATAATAGACAGAATTGATATCCAAAGGTGGACACGACTTGATTAAATTGTAAATCGTTAAACCGTCATTAAAACGCGGATGTCTGTAAATCATTTTTAAATCATTTTTTTTAAGTTTAGGACTCCAAACTTTAGGAGCGCATTTCCATTTTCCAGGTCAAGCCGGCAAAGCCGAAAAATAGGAATTTGCCATTTGCTTCAAAATATTCCATCGTCCAGCTTTATAGTAAGAACGCAACATCAACATTTTTGCCGCATTTTCTTTGTGCCAGAATATGCAAGGTCCCTTCAAACGCAAATTAACTATCCGACGAATCGCACTACAGCACCGCTACCCAATGGTAATTTCAGAGCTTTCAAGGTTGGATACGCCATCCAATGTTGATTTCGAATAAAATAATCACGCTCCGTGGTGATCGCTTTCCCATTGCGTCCCTTGCAAATGGCTTGTACAGCGGCAATTACCTGTTCAGCTTGTCCCTTCGATAATAAACGACGCTGTTTTCGTACCCAGGCGGAACAAACCTTTGCAGACCAAGCTTTACGCAAGAAAGCCACTGATCCCAGATGTTCTACCGCATGATAGAAATCGAGTAATTCATGGACTTGTGAAGAAAGTAAACCTAAGTTTTTTATCAATGATGGAACACGATTCCAAATCCAGTGTGCACCATCACAGCTTACTACCACACATCTACCTGCGACGCTTTCACCTTCTGACAAAGCAAATGCTCCCGCTTGTTGCATCAATCTGGCGCGTTCTGCATATCGGTATGTTAAGCGTCTTAAAACCTTAATACCCAAATCCATTCCTTGATCCAACATCACTTGTTGCACTTCTGCAGCTTAACAAGGATGACCACATGCTAATCGTCGAGCTGAGTAATGGCGTACAGCGTTCGTGAATGCCTAATAATATCATACCCGCATAAATACCCCTATATCGTTTCCCTTTACGACGATCACTCGAACGGCGATAATATCTCACCTGAACTTGGGTTAACAAACCACTCATTGTATAAAGCCACACATCGACTATCAGAGTTAGTTCTATAATTTGTTCCATCCAAATCGTTGTTCAATGTACTTTCTCCTGATTTTGGTTGATTGGGAAAAGTATTAACGATTTGGATTTTTATTGCAACCCTCAATGCGATAACCCAGAAAAGGGGAATGCGCCCATAAAGGGATTGGTTACTTTCAATACGGTTTTCATCCTTTTTTATAACTCATCCCTGTAGTTCTATTAAGGTTTTTAACGGAAGGCGATAGTTATAAAAAAGGATGAAATCCGTTTTTTTATTTATGATTTTTAACGTCAAACTGACGTTAATTTTTTGTTGCCAGCTTTACCACTTCCAGAACAAGCGTTTCAATCGCTTTTTGATTTGCTTCAGCAAGCGCATCGCTCATTTGCTGTGCAATCGTCTTTTCTTCTAAGATTGTATCCAATATCTTTAAACCTTTAGCACTTAACACCACACCTTTAAAAGTACTGTAGTGAAGTTCTTGATAACGAATTAAGCCTTCTCGTTGCAAAAAACGAATTGTTGCGAGGTAGTTGTCTGTCATTTTCTCATCAAAAGGGTCCACAAAGTCATCAATAACCACATCAATTTCTTTAGGAAATCCTTTATAAAGTAAATCAAACACTAACACAGCGCACCAATTAAAATCATTTCGATTAGTCATCATTAATTTATCCTCTCACGTATAGCAACAATAGCGAGTAAGAATGCCGATAACAGTGCGATGCCCAGCGGCACAGGATATAAAGCTTTAGTCGGACGAAAATACAAAGCTTCCTGCTCAATGGGTTCCAGTTCATCCAGCAGGGCATAAATTTTTTCTAATTCTGCCGTGTCGCGGGCACGAAAATAGCGTCCTCCCGTTTTTTCTGCAATGGCTGATAAGGTTTTTTCGTCCAATTCAGCAGAGGGATTCACACGTCGCGAGCCAAAAAAGTCACGTATGACCATTTCATCTGCACCAATACCGATGGTGTAGATTTTAAAGCCTTCCGCTGCGGCTAAGTCGGCTGCCTTGAGGGGATCAACTTCACCGGCTGTATTGGCCCCATCGGTGAGTAATATTAAGACTTTATTTTCGGTTTTTTGCTGTCGTAAGCGTTTCACCGCTAAACCTATCGCATCACCAATGGCTGTTTTTTCTCCTGCCAAACCAATCGCTGCTTCAAACAAAAGTGTCTGTACAGTTTCTCTATCAAAAGTCAACGGAGTTTGCAAGTAAGCCTGTGTGCCAAATAGGATTAATCCCAGTCGATCACCCACACGGCGTTTAATAAATTGAGCCGCCACCCATTTTGTTGCAGTCAAACGGTCAACTGTTTCGCCTTCAATACGAAAATCTTCATATTTCATACTGCCTGACAAATCGACTGCCATTATCAAATCTCGTCCACTAACAGGCAGTTCAATTGGTTCCCCCCACCATTGGGGACGTGCAGCTGCAATAACTAACAATATCCAAGCCAGTGCAGCGATCCAAAGTGGCCATCGTTTGACTGTATGCTCTTCATGGCTGATAGATTCAAAGTCTTCAATAAAAGGCACGCGCAATGCGGCATTTTTGATGACCGCAGCCGGTGCCAAGGCATATCTGAACAATAAAGGTAGTGGTAAAATTAAAAATATCCAAGGCCAATCGAAATGTATCATTTTTCAGTTATCAATTATCAGTTAGTGTTATTGATAACAGATTGACAAAGTTTTAGCAAGTTATCCACGTTGACATTGACATTTTGTTGATAAGGTGCCTCAATCAGGCATCTACCTTCCCCTTGCGTAAAGGCTTGAGTACCTGATTGTTTATCAAGAAATTGCAACCAAGCTTCACCGGTGAGACTGG